>ONVE01000236.1 GCA_900321215.1 uncultured Eubacterium sp.
CTCGTTAACATCCATTTCCGGCTCAAATACGATAAGATCCTCCGGCGCTTCCTTAACCATTGTATCCACGCGGAGAAGCATTTCTCTAACTCCTTCTCCAGTAGCAGCGGATATCGGGAATATCTCTGCATCCGGGAATTCTTCCCTGATAAGTGAAAGCGATATCTCTCTTTCCTCAGGGGTAAGAAGATCCAGTTTATTTGCCGCAATAACTGTAGGTCTCTCTAAAATGTTGCTGCTGTAGCTTCTCAGCTCTTCATTTATCATCTTAATGTCTTCTGCAGGATCACGTCCTTCAGAGCCTGATGCATCAACAACATGAATAAGCACCTTTGTTCTCTCGATATGTCGAAGGAATGCAAAGCCAAGTCCTTTACCTTCTGACGCTCCTTCGATAATACCAGGAATATCAGCCATAACAAAGCCCTTGCCTGCGCCAAGATCAACTACTCCAAGGTTTGGAACAAGAGTTGTAAAATGATAATCCGCTATCTTAGGTCTTGCATTTGAAACTCTCGCAAGAAGGCTGGATTTTCCAACGCTAGGAAAGCCTACAAGTCCTACGTCAGCTATCATTTTCAGCTCAAGAACAACAGTTTTCTCGATGGCAGGCTGTCCCGGCTGAGCATACTTCGGAGCCTGCATTACGCTTGTTACATAATGCTGATTACCCTTTCCACCATGTCCTCCACGAAGAAGTACGACCGGCTCAGTCTTGTCAGACATATCCATAATGACCTTTCCGGTCTCAAAATCCTTAATGACAGTTCCTTCAGGTACCTTAAGGATGATATCCTTTCCGTTTGCACCATGACAGTTTTTCTTACCGCCCTCCTGACCGTCTTCTGCCTTAAATTTCTTAGCATTTCTGTAATCGATCAGAGTATTCAGTCCCTTATCCACTACAAATATAACGCTGCCGCCGTTACCGCCGTCACCGCCATCCGGTCCGCCATTTGGCACATATAATTCTCTTCTGAAGGAAACATGTCCGTCTCCTCCCTTGCCAGATCTTATAGTGATCTTCGCTCTGTCTGCAAACATTTTGACACCTCACTGTAAGGAAAATGATTTCTAAAAAACAGGGAGCTGATCATCTACCAGCTCCCTTAAAATGTCACCTTAGAATTATTCTGCAGGATGTACTGAAACCTGCTTCTTATCTCTTCCAAGTCTTTCGAATCTAACAACACCATCAACTAATGCAAAAAGTGTATCGTCTCCGCCACGTCCTACATTAAGTCCCGGATGAATCTTAGTTCCGCGCTGTCTGTATAAAATATTACCAGCTTTAACAAACTGTCCGTCTGCTCTCTTGGCACCGAGTCTCTTAGACTCAGAATCACGTCCGTTCTTTGTAGAACCAACACCTTTCTTGTGAGCAAAGAACTGTAAATCCATTCTTAACATCTGTTTTACACCTCCCTGATGTAAACTTTCACAAAATTTCGTCCTTTTTCCTCTTCTATACCGGTAAGCCCGATATACAGGGAATTTATCAGCAGTGCACTTTCACTGCTTACATCGGATACAACCTTACACCTAAGGCTGCCGCTTTCAGAAACTTCATAAATCACATGATCATCAGTCAGTCTCTCTATGGAATTAACAGTATTAAATGCAAGAGCTGAAACAGCGCTGCATACAATATCCTTCCCATAGTCAGCATAACCGGCATGACCATTCAGCGAAAATCCGAAATACTTATCATTTTTTTTGTAAAAAACTGCTTTGATCATATGAATTAAGCATTGATCGAATCAATCTTTACAAGTGTAAATGGCTGTCTGTGACCATTCTTCTTGTGATATCCTGTCTTCGGCTTATACTTGTAAACAACGACCTTCTTAGCCTTGCCTTCTCCAAGTACTGTAGCCTTTACAGTAGCGCTCTTTGCAGCATCACCACAGATAATATCTGAATCCTTACTTACAACGACAACATCAAATGAAACTGTTGCGTCCTTCTCTGCATTAAGCTTCTCTACCTTAATGATATCTCCCTCAGATACCTTGTACTGCTTTCCGCCTGTAGCAATTATTGCGTACATATGGTTTCCTCCTATCATTATTACTCGCCAACTGTGGCGTCACGTATAAAAACGCGCACTTTATGCCTCGTTGTGCGGCACACCTAGACAATATAGCATCTGTAAATACTCTTGTCAAGCATATTTTACTTGGATGTAGATATAACATCCTTGTTCTTACTTATATAATCAAGAAGCGATACTATTGCAAGCAATGTAGAAACAACAACAAGTACTGCTTCAAGTATTCCGATAGCGTCATGAACAGTTCCTGTAAACTCTGAGCCAAGGTCTGCTATAAGGAAGCATACCATGATCATCTGCATGACTGTCTTAACCTTACCCCACATACTTGCTGCTATTACACGTCCGTTATCTGCGGCAATAAGTCTGAAACCGCTTATGATAAACTCACGTCCGATCATAATGATAACAACAACACTGTAGAGTCTTCCAAGTCCGCAAAGTGCGATCATTGCAGAGCATACAAGAAGCTTGTCAGCAAGTGGATCCATGAATTTACCAAAATCTGTTACAAGATTATACTTTCTTGCAAGCTTTCCATCTACGAGATCGGAAAAGCTGGCTATGATAAATAAAGCCAGTGCATACCATTTATTTCCGGGTATCTTATCAAAAACCATGAAGAATACAAAAAATGGTACAAGTATAGCTCTAAATGTTGTTATTTTGTTAGGCAAATTCATAATACTTATTCCTCCACTACGGCTGTCAGGTCATACTCTCCGGCCCCCGTGATCTTAACCTTGAGTATGGTTCCTGAAACTAATTCATAATTACATTTTACAAATACATAACCATCAACATCTGAAGCATCTCTGTAGCTTCTTGCTGCATAAACGTCATCCTCCGGAATATATCCTTCTATCATGACATCCAGCTTTTTACCTACAAAGCGTTCATTTATATCAAGAGAAATTTCCTGCTGAAGATTCATGATCTCATCTCTGTAGCGTTCCTTGGTCTCTTCCGGTATCTGATCCGGGAAACCTGCTGCAGGAGTTCCCTCCTCAGGAGAATATGTAAATACTCCGACTCTGTCAAATTCCAGTTCATCTATCAGCTGAAGAAGATTTTCATGCTGCTCCTCAGTTTCTCCCGGAAATCCGGTGATAAATGTTGTCCTTATGGCAATATCAGGTATTCTCTCTCTAAGCTTTCCTACAATTCTGATTATACCCTCTCTGTCAAGCCTTCGGCCCATTCTTCTTAATATATCATCCTCGGTATGCTGGAGCGGCATATCAATATAATGACATATCTTAGGGTTTTCAGCTATCTCATCGATAAGCTCATCATAAATTTCTTCAGGATAACAATATAAAAGCCTTATCCATTCGATACCTTCTATCTCTGAAAGCTTCCTAAGAAGCAAATGAAGTGTTTTCTTACCGGTCTTATCCACACCGTAACAGGTTGTCTCCTGCGCTACTATCGTAAGCTCCTTAACGCCATCCTTGGCAAGATGCTCTGCCTGCTTTATAAGTATACTTTCCGGCACGCTTCTGTAGCTTCCTCTAAAATGAGGGATTGCACAGTAAGTACATCTCTTATTGCATCCTTCAGCAATCTTCAGGTAACCGGTATGTGTTACTCCGGTCGAAAGACGCTCTGACTCAAATACCGGAAGCCTGTCAAGGCTGTCGAAATAGTCCGGAGCCTTCTCTCCAGAAACAAGCCTGTCGATCGTGTCTGCTATATGATCAATAGATGACGTACCCAAAAATGCATCCACCTCAGGAAGCTCTGATCTTACCTCATCCTTATATCTTTCGGCTATGCAGCCTGTAACAACAAGATATTTAAGACGTCCCTTTTTAAGCTCCGCTGTCTCTATAATGGTATTTACGCTTTCTTCAGCGGCATCCTTTATAAAACAGCAGGTGTTTACGATAGCAATATCTGCTTCATCTTCTTCATTTGTTATCCCATAACCTCTCTTGATAAGAAGTCCCAGCATCTCCTCGCTGTCAACCGTATTCTTATCACATCCGAGAGATATCATTAAAACATTTAACATTTTTTACATTCCGTTCTGCATTAATGCTGCTTCATAGCAGTTATTCATGAGCATGGCAATGGTCATAGGACCAACGCCGCCCGGTACAGGTGTTATCATAGAAGCGACAGGCTCAACCGATGCATAATTAACATCACCGCAAAGCTTCTTCTCGCCCTTTCTGTGAATACCTACATCTATTACTACTGCGCCTTCCTTTACATAGGAAGAATCAATAAATTCAGGCTTTCCGATCGCTACAACGAGGATATCAGCCCTCTTTGTAACCTCTTTAAGATTCTTGGTCTTTGAATGGCATACTGTAACTGTTCCGTTCTCTCTGATAAGAAGCATAGCCATCGGCTTTCCTACGATATTGCTTCTTCCGACAACGACACATTCAGCGCCTGTTATCTCAACCTTACTTCTCTTTAAAAGCTGTATTACTCCGGCAGGTGTGCAGGATACAAAGCCTCTCTCACCGATACTTAGTCTTCCTACGCTTTCCGGATGGAAGCCGTCAACGTCCTTATCAGGAGAAATTCTCTTAATTACAGCATCTTCATTTATATGCTTTGGTAAAGGAAGCTGAACAAGTATACCATTTATAGCATTATCCTCATTAAGCTTATCTATAAGGCTGAGAAGCTCTTCCTCAGTAGTCTCCTCGGCAAGCTCATATGAAACAGACTTGATGCCGGTATATTCGCAAGCCTTCTTCTTATTCTTTACATATACTGTAGAGGCAGGATCATTTCCCACAAGAATAACTGCAAGAGAAACTTCAATGCCTTTTTTGTTAAGCCATGCAATCTTATCTTTTATCTCATCCTTGATATCCAGAGATATCTGCTTTCCATCGATTATATCTGCCATGCTTTCCTTCCTTCCCCCGGGTAGAAAATATCTTCACACCACCGGAAATCCAATATTATTTTACATAGTTTTTAGAAGAGTCCTGTGATCACTCCGTCATCATCTACATTAATACTCTCTGCTGCAGGATGCTTTGGAAGTCCCGGCATGGTCATGATCGAACCGGTAAGTGCTACGACAAAGCCTGCGCCGGCTGATACATAAACCTCTCTTATATTAAGAGTAAAGCCTTCCGGTCTTCCAAGAAGAGTCTGATCATCAGAAAGCGAATACTGTGTTTTTGCCATGCAGACCGGAAAACGTCCGAAGCCCATTTCCTCAATCTTCTTTATGGCATTTTCAGCTGTCTTTGCGATCACTACATCCTTAGCGCCGTAAATCTCCTTTGCTATACACTCAATCTTCTCTTTGATTGAAAGCTCATCCTCATAAAGTGGCTTAAAGTCTGCCTTCTTCTCAGAAAGTGTACGAAGAACATCCTCAGCCAGAGCGATTCCGCCTTCTCCGCCCTTAGCCCATACTTCTGAAACTGTCATAGAGCATCCGTAGCCCTCGCAGTATTTCTTAACAAAGTCAAGCTCAGCGTCTGTATCAGATACAAATCTGTTAAGTGTAACAACAACAGGAACATTATATTTCTGAAGGTTTTCAATATGCTTTCCAAGATTTACGATACCCTTGCCAAGAGCCTCGAGATTCTCCTCTGAAAGATCTTCCTTCTTCACTCCTCCGTTATACTTAAGAGCTCTTACGGTAGCTACAAGAACGATACAGTCAGGCTTAAGGTTGCCCTTTCTGCACTTGATATCAAGGAACTTCTCAGCTCCGAGATCTGCACCGAAGCCTGCCTCTGTGATAACGTAATCAGCAAGCTTAAGAGCTGTTCTTGTTGCTCTGATCGAATTACATCCATGAGCAATATTTGCAAATGGTCCTCCATGTACGATCGCCGGAGTATTTTCAAGTGTCTGTATAAGATTTGGTCTTATCGCATCCTTAAGAAGAAGTGCCATAGCACCTACGCACTTAAGGTCTTCTGCGGTAACAGGCTCATTGTCATAATTATATGCAACTATCATCCTGCCAAGTCTTCTCTTAAGATCAGGAAGATCCTCTGCAAGGCAGAGTATAGCCATAACCTCAGATGCAACAGTGATGATGAAATGATCCTCTCTTGCCACTCCGTCAGTCCTTGCTCCAAGACCGATAGTGATATTTCTGAGTGCTCTGTCATTCATATCGAGACATCTCTTGATTACTATCCTCTTCGGATCAATACGAAGAAGATTTCCCTGCTGCAAATGGTTATCAAGCATTGCACAGAGCAGGTTATTTGCGGAAGTTATCGCATGAAAATCTCCTGTAAAATGGAGATTCAGCTTGTCCATAGGAACAACCTGCGCATATCCGCCTCCTGCTGCTCCGCCCTTAATACCGAAGCAAGGACCGAGAGATGGCTCTCTTAAAGCTATGACCGCATTTTTACCCATGCGGCAGAGTCCCTGTCCGAGACCTATAGTAACTGTTGTTTTCCCTTCACCTGCAGGTGTTGGATTAATAGCTGTTACAAGGATAAGCTTTCCATCATCATTTGACTTCAGCCTTTCCAGAGCCGAATCGGAGAATTTGGCCATATAATTTCCGTATAATTCAATATCATCCTCTCCAAGCCCTACCGTAGCAGCCACATCCTTAATCTTTTTCATTTGTGCCTGCTGCGCGATCTCAATATCACTTAACATATATACTATCCTTTCGAAATGAAATAAAAATGTCTTAACTAAAGACTCATGAATTCATCAAACTGATCCATAGTCATAAGTATCTTTCTAGGCTTTGTACCCTCCTCAGGTCCGACAACGCCGGCATCACAAAGCTGATCCATGATCCTTGCCGCTCTGTTAAAGCCTATTCTGAATACTCTCTGAAGGTTGCCGATTGAAGCCTTATCCTTCTCGATAACAAGCCTTGCAGCATCTTCAAAATATTCATCGAACCGGTCATCCTCAGCTCCTCCGTCAGTTGAAGCCGAAGCGCCTGAGCCCTGTGAAGTACTGTTTTCTATGGACTGACTTACGTTTTCATCGTAAGATCCGTCATTATATTTTTTGATGAATTCTACAATTGAAACAACCTCTTCATCCTCTATCAGCGCACCCTGAACACGTATCGGTTTAGGATAACCTGCAGGATAAAAGAGCATATCACCCTTACCAAGAAGCTTTTCAGCACCATTCATATCTAAGATGGTTCTTGAATCGACTCCGGATGAAACTGCAAATGCAATTCTTGATGGAACATTTGCCTTGATAAGTCCTGTGATTACATCAACCGAAGGTCTCTGGGTGGCGATGATAAGATGGATTCCGGCAGCTCTTGCAAGCTGACAGAGCCTGATGATCGCATCCTCAACCTCAGCATGAGCAACCATCATAAGATCAGCAAGCTCATCTACTATTACAACTATCTGAGGGAGCCTTCTGAACATCGGATCATCTTCCTTAGGTCCTTCTGTTTCAACCTTCTGGTTAAAGCCCTTGATATTTCTGACATTATAATTAGCAAAAAGCTGATAACGCTTTGTCATTTCAACTACTGCCCAGTTAAGAGCGCCTGCCGCCTTCTTAGGGTCTGTAACGACTGGTATAAGAAGATGCGGAATTCCGTTATATGCAGTAAGCTCAACCATTTTCGGATCGATCATGATAAGCTTTACATCATCCGGCTTTGCCTTATAGAGAATACTCATAATGATGGTATTCACGCATACCGACTTACCTGAGCCTGTGGCACCTGCGATAAGAAGATGAGGCATCTTTGCGATATCGGTTACAATAACCTGACCGCCGATGTCCTTACCTACTGCAAATGCAACATTTGAATTTGTCTCCTTAAAATTATCGCTTTCAATAAGTTCTCTGAAGTAAACCTTTTTCTTCTCAGCATTAGGGATCTCTATACCTACCGCCGGCTTACCAGGAATAGGTGCCTCGATCCTTATATCTGCTGCTGCAAGAGCAAGCTTGATATCATCCTGAAGTCCGACGATCTTGCTGACCTTTACTCCCTGTTCAGGCTGAAGCTCATATCTTGTTACGGATGGTCCGACACTGTAATCGGTTATCGTAACATTTACGCCGAAGCTTTCAAGCGTTTCCTTAAGCTTGATACCATTTTCTCTTACTATCTCATCATTATTTCTGCCGTTTGAGCTCTTACCGTATTTTAAGAGCGAAACCGGCGGAAATCTGTATTCTTTCTTCTTCTGTGTCTTCTCTTCGGAAGCCTCCGGTTTTATATCCACAGCACCAGATGCCTTAGCCGCTGTATCAACTGATGCCTTAGTTCCTGTATCAACTGATGCCCTGGTTTCTGTGCTTTCTGCTGCACTGAAGCCGCTTCCTGCTCTTCCAGACGACTGGCTTCTCGAAGCGCTTCCTGATGAGTAAGATGAATCTCTTACTGAATCCAGTGAAGAATAATCTGATTCCGCATCCGAAACCGCTGTATAATCATTGTCTGTAAGCTCTTCAAGATCCGAACTATATCCAGACTTATTCTCAG
>ONVE01000235.1 GCA_900321215.1 uncultured Eubacterium sp.
AGAGTAACATCTGAAAATGATGAAAAGCCTTTTCTTAGTTCACATAACTCATTTACAGTAAACCTATCTGCATCCAGACATACATTATAACTGATCATGCCCTCATCTGAAGCATTTTCTCCAACCTTCAAAGCTTCAAAAGCCTTCAGAAGATTTCCGGCGGTCTTCATATTCTCCACTCCGAAAAATATCTCCTTATGAAGCTTTTTATCCTTACATTCTGCTGCATCTGTCACATCATCCGCACTCATGCCATCTGCCGCATCTGTCCCGGCATGTCTTCTGCATCCATCAAGTATATTTTTCTCAAGCTCTTCGATAAGCTTCCTTCGAAGATTCTTAAGCTCTGAAAAGCTGACAAAGCTTTTTTCATCATTATTTATCACTATCTCAGAAGGATAATATCCGGTATTACCAAAGGCGGCTATCTTGGATCTTATGGCTTCCGTAGAAACAGCACTGCTTTTTGCTGCCTCAGCAATGCTTCCCTCAGCTTCTGCACTCGCCCTGTCTGAGATAAGTCTCATAGTTATCGGTCTTCCGACCATGATATCACATTCAAGCCTTACCGGTACAAGTTTTTCATTTTCGAGTATATTTTCTCTGATACTGTTTAGAAGAGCATCATTTATCTTTCTATATACAGGCGCATCGATAGATATCATATTACTCTTCGGTGCATTTAATACAAGTGTTTCGCCTCTTCGGGCTGCTTTATCCGAGGTAAGCTCTATTACAATTCCGTCCTTAAGCTTAAGAGTAAGCACATCCTTTTTATTTACGGCATCGCTAAGTCTTATAAGCACCTTTCCGCGGCCGGCTGAGCTTACATTTCCGATCTCAACTCCCTTATGACCCGGAGCCTCGCTGTCGATCATTTCTTCATTCTGATTGCCATACAGATATCCGCCCGAAAAGCCTCCGCGGTTAAAAATATCAGCAAGATTTCTGATAAGCCTCTCGCATTTTTTCTCACTGAAGGAGCCGCTGATATGGTCATTTGCAATCTCTTTATACGCACTTACGACAGCAGCTGTATAATACTCGCCCTTCATTCTTCCCTCTATCTTAAGCGAGTCAACTCCTGCATCTATAAGCATCGGTACATCCATCAGGGTACACATATCCTTCATCGACATACTGTATGAGCCGTTATATTTCTTGCGGCAAGGCTGAGCGCAGCGGCCTCTGTTGCCGCTTCTGTCGCCTATCATACTGCTGAGAAGGCATCTTCCGCTGTATGAATAACACATAGCACCATGAACGAAGGTTTCGATCTCAATATCAACCTTTCTCTTTATATCGGCTATCTCTTTCAGTGTAAGCTCCCTGGCAGGGATAACTCTTGTCGCCCCAAGCTCCTTAAGCCATGCGGCAGCCTCACTGCTGCAGATATTCATCTGTGTGCTTGCATGTACCGGTAGATCCGGAAAAGTCTCCCTGACAAGCTTAAAAACGCCCATATCCTGAACGATAACGGCGTCAAGTCCACATTCGTAAAATGGATTCAGATACTCTATAAGCGCACGGATTTCGGCATTTTTAAAAAGGGTGTTAACAGTCATATAAACCTTAACACCCTTTAAATGAGCTTTATCAATAACTCTGCAGAGCTCTGATGTATCAAAATTTTTAGCATAAGCCCTTGCGCCAAAACGCGTACCTGCAAGATAGCAGGCATCAGCGCCCGCATTTACAGCTGCATTAAACGACTCAAGAGAACCGCACGGCGCCAGGATCTCTACCGTTTTATTTGTCATAAATCCTGTCCTTTTCAGCCTCAAGCTGAACGATCTTTCTCTGGAGAGCAGTTATCTGCTCCTTATATTCCTCCACAAGCTTAAGTGAAGCCTCATGCTTGATCTGGCTTTCAATAACCTCATGACGAAGATCATAAAGCTGTCTTTCCTTATCAGAATCATCTCTGACAGCCTCATCAGCAATCTTCTTAGCCTTGAAATAATCATCAGCTATATTAAGAGCAAGCAGTATTCCCTGATACTCAGTATTCATTCTTCTGTACTGCTCAGATGTCTTGCATTCAGATATCTTTCCGTTAATATAACTGGCTACATTCTGAAGATACTCTTCCCCCTCATATCCGCTAAGGGTATAAACTTTACCGTTAATAACAACAGGTATATCTATTTTCTGCCCCATACTATTAACCCTTTCTTATATTTAGCCAAATCATTCTTTAGGTATCGGAAGATTGAAATGTCTGTAACAGTTATCTGTTACAACTCTTCCTCTTCCGGTCCTGTTAATGAAGCCGTTCTTGATAAGATACGGTTCATAAACATCCTCTATGGTTCCTGAATCCTCTCCTATGGCAGCCGCAAGTGTATCAACTCCCACAGGTCCTCCGCCGAATTTATTGATTATGGTGAAAATGATGTTTCTATCGGTATCATCAAGTCCAGCAGAATCAACGTCAAGCTTATCCAGCGCTTCCTTTGCCATATTATAATCTATATTTTTCTTTCTTTCAACCTCTGCGAAATCCCTGACTCTTCTAAGGAGCCTGTTAGCGATACGCGGGGTTCCTCTCGATCTTTTTGCTATCTCAAGAGCGCCTTCTTCATCCGTCTCTATACCAAGAACCTTAGCCGATCTTATGATGATCTGCATCAGCTCACTGACATTGTAGAACTCAAGTCTTGATACAACTCCGAAGCGGTCTCTGAGTGGTGCCGAAAGCATTCCCGCCCTTGTTGTTGCACCTATCAGTGTGAATTTCGGAAGATCAAGTCTTATGGATCTTGCGCCCTGTCCCTTTCCGATAACTATGTCGATTGCAAAATCCTCCATAGCCGGATAGAGAACCTCTTCCACCTGTCTGTTCAGTCTATGTATCTCGTCAATGAAGAGCACATCATTTTCAGACAGATTATTCAGGATCGCTGCTATCTCTCCCGGCTTTTCAATAGCCGGTCCGGAGGTTATCTTGATATTTACGCCCATTTCCTCCGCTATGATATTTGCAAGAGTAGTCTTACCGAGACCAGGCGGTCCGTAAAGGAGCACATGATCAAGGTTTTCCTTTCTCTTCTTTGCAGCCTCTATAAATATCTTAAGGTTCTGTTTTACTTTTTCCTGTCCGATATATTCCTTAAGACTTGAAGGTCTGAGTCCCTTCTCTATCTTATCCTCTTCAGGAATAACATCGGTTGTTATAATTCTTTTCTTCTCCATATATAGCATCCTGATCAAAGATTTTTTAACGCCTCTTTGATGATCTGTTCAGCGGTCTTACTATCCTTATCCTTAACCTTCTTCACGGCCTTCATTGCATCAAACTTTGAATAGCCGAGAGCTGTAAGAGCCATTGCTGCATCAACGACGTTATCCTTCGATACATCAGAATCCGAATCTGAAATGATATCGTCATCAGCTGACATATCCTCAAGCTTTATCTTATCCCTGAGATCGATTATAACTCTCTCAGCGGTCTTGGTGCCTATACCATTTGCTTTACTGATAGCCTTTGTATCCTTGGAAATGACTGCCATGGCAAGTTCATCAACCGTAAGCTCTGAAAGTATCGCGATCGCACCCTTTGGTCCGATTCCGCTTATAGCGATAAGACTGATGAAGGTTTCCTTCTCTCTGAGAGAATTAAAGCCGTACAGCATAAATATATCCTCTCTGACATAAAGATATGTGTAAAGCCTTACCTCTTCACCGATATCAGGAAGTGATCTTATGACATTCGAAGATACAACTATCTCATAACCGATACCACTGTTCTCGATAATGACGGAGTTTTCGGTCACGCTGTCAAGTATTCCTTTTACGAAAGCAATCATACTAATTTACCTCTAAACTAATAAAGATCAATCGAACAGTAAAAGCTGTTCGATTGATCTTTAATTTGCGATAAAATTTTACAGGAATTCGAAATCTGCGTCTTCCTCTTCTTCGCCATCGCCTATCATGACCTTTGAAGGCTTTCTGTTATCTTCAATCTCACCAACGAATACTTCGTCATCATCTCCGCCGAATACATCATTTGCTTTCTCTTCTGCATTCTCAAAGAACTTAGATGCTGCCGACTTCTTATCATCCTTTGGCTCTGTTTTTGGAGTAGCTTTTCCTGATCCTGCACCACTGACGATCTTGTCACTTTCAGCCTTCGCTCTGGCAAGTATTTCAGCTGCAGACTTCTGTGCCTCCTCGATGATCTTCTTAGCTTTCTCAGAATCTTCAGCACTTACTGAGCCGCCCTTACCGACTTTACTCTCGAGCTCGAATATCTTAACTCTTGATTCCTCAATGTCCTTCTTAAGCTTTGCATTCTCCTCTGAAAGTCTGTTGTTCTCAGAGATTGCATCGTCATAAGCTTTATAAACAGTTTCCTTGAATGAATCAACGTCTATCTTGTTATATCCAAAGAGCCCTTTCTTAAACGATTGCGTCTTTATATCGATTGGTTGAATCATAGTTACTATACCCTCCATGCAAATATATTCTTTTAAAATTATAACATATTTTTAAATCATTTCAATATCAATTTTTACGTAAACATAATATTATTTTATAACTTTTTCTAAAAATGTCAATAATCCGAATCACGAACTCTGCGTGTTTTCGGGATTAAAACTGCTATTTTTGAAAAAGTTAACAGTTCATTAACAAATTTATGTTTTAATACAGCATTTTATAGTTTGTATCGGTAGTGAGAAAATCGATATTATTGATAAGGATCATCCTGACTATGCCCTTCTCTTCTATAAGCTTTGATACGCTGTCATGGTAATATCTGAGATCTACAACATAGATATCTCTATAGTTTGCAGCAAGAAATGGTATCAGCGCATGTGCGTAGGAATCCTTAACGATAAGTATGGGCTTATCATTATCTGAGTCCGGGTTCACTCTCGCATCACTTGTTATGTGGATTATGGAATGATTGCCATCGAGAAAGACCGTATATTTATCCTTTATCTCAAGATTCTCTCTGTGAAGAAGCGAATCCTCTTCCCAGCCTTCATCCATATAATCAACATGATAGCTGTAATATTTTTCATCCAGAGCACTAAGCTTGTCGCCTTCTACGCCGTAAAGAGGTGCCTTTGAATAAAGCGTCCCGAAGAAAGGATCTGCATTTCCGGCCGCATCCTCATATACAAGATAATCCGGAACGACTATGCCAAGATCATCTGCAAGACAGTTATACGCTATAGCCGCGCCGCTCTGAGTCCAATGATGGTCTGTGCTGAAGAAGATACCGCTCTCCCTCTGGGCATACAGTGCATCCGTTGCATCCGTAAGCTTTATATCCGGAGAAACCCTTTCATGTATAAGCATAAGTGCCTTCTTCTGGTCATCGATCGGAGCCCCGTAAGGGAGCTTATCTCTGTAGATATATGATGCGGTAGCCGTAACAAGCATATTTACCGGAAGCTCCGGATGAGCCTCTTTAAACTCATTTATATACCTGATATTATCGCCGAGGATCTTTTCATCATACTGATAATCCTGCACTATCATATCATTATCGGTAAAATATACTCCATTTATCTTTCTCTGACCCATGAGATAAGACGCCGTGGTATCAAGCTTCACAAGATCATCCTTGAAAATGATCTGGTCCGCCAGATAATCCTCAAATTCACTCATGAACTTTCCGCTCGCAACGGTCCTCGCAGAGAATTCCGGAAATGACTTAAGAGTACGGTTCTCCATATCCGAGAAGTCCCTGTCCTTAAGTATTATGCTTCCGACGGTGAAAACCGCCAGATATAATATAAATGTTATTATGATCAACTTATTTCTCATTTTATCTTTCCTAGAATCTAAAATATAAAAACGGATTAAATGAATCGCTCGCAAGTCCTGCGGTTGCAAGAGTCATAACTATAAGTATGAATATCACCGTGCATGCTGTATAAAGCTTCTGATAATTCCAATAGATAAGCTTGTCTCTCAGGTTCTTCACTAAAAGCGTTGAACCGACCGCTGCAACGATAAGTATACTGATATATGACATCAGATAAAATGCAGTCGCCTTATTCCAGAACTCCAGGCCGCCGAAGCCGAACATGCATTTAAGGACATTTCCGAGTTTCGAAAGGCTGTCATTTGCAAAGATCACCCAGCCCATATTTATCAAAAACAGGCTGTAGATATGTCTGACAAGCTTCGGAAGCTTTTCCAGCACCTTAAGCAGAAAGCTCTTCTCTATCATAAGGATCACAAAATAGTATAAGCCCCAGATGATAAAATTCCATTCTGCACCATGCCAGAAGCCGGTAAGGAGCCAGACTATAAAAATGTTTAAGAACATTCTGCCCTTACCTTTTCTGTTGCCCCCGAGCGGTATATATACATAATCCCTGAACCAGCTCGAAAGCGATATGTGCCACCTTCTCCAGAATTCGGTTATGCTTGTTGAAATATACGGATGCTCGAAGTTCTCAAGGAACCTGAAGCCGAACATTCTTCCAAGACCTATCGCCATATCCGAATATCCCGAGAAGTCGTAGTATATCTGGAAGGAATAAGCAAATGAAGCAAGCCAGTACATGAATACCGTAGCTCTTCCGTCCGGTACCGCCATAAGCACTTCGTAGATCTCTCCGACAGTATTGGCGATAAGCACCTTCTTGCCGAGTCCGACAACAAATCTCATTACTCCTGAAGCAAAAAGATCTGCTGTTTCCTTTCTGTCCTTCAGCTGTTTTTCAATGGTGCTGTATCTAACGATCGGACCTGCGATAAGCTGAGGAAAAAGTGTGATATATGCAGCAAGATCTATGATATTCTTCTGTGATCTAACCTCTCCCCTGTAAACATCTACGCTGTAGGAAAGTATCTGGAAGGTATAAAATGATATACCAAGCGGAAGTGTAACATCAAGAAGCTTCGCTGTGAAGCCGCCGATCCTGCTAATATTTGATATAAAGAAATTACTGTATTTAAAGAATATCAGTATTCCGAGATTAACCGTGACAGAAAGTATGACGGCCAGCTTTGCCGCCTTAAGCTTTCCCTTTTCCCTGTAATAGCCTGTAAGGAGCCCCGAAACATATCCGACTATAATGGATGCTGCCATTACGAATATATATTTAGGCTCTCCCCAGCCATAGAAAACAAGGCTCACAAGAAGAAGTACCGTATTCTTGAGCTTCCGCGGCGTGATAAAATACAGCAGTAATACCGCCGGCAGAAACATATATAAAAATGTGATGCTTGAAAAAAGCATGATCATTCTCCTTCAATAGCTTCATTTATGAATCTGGATATCTTCATATTCTTCTCCGCCATGCTTCTCGGCGAATAGATATAAAGCTTATCCATAGCTCTGGTCATCGCAACATAAAACATACGTCTTTCTTCCTCAAGCTCATATTCTCTCCTGCTCTTTTTATGAGGGATCTCACCCTCAACGCAGTTGATTATATGAACCTCGGAAAACTCGAGGCCCTTAGAGCTGTGCATAGTCATAAGCTGAATAGCATCAGCTCTGTCGCTCTGCATTTTGTTATATTCCTCTTCCAGAGTTTTTTTCTCTCTGATCGCGAAATCCGCAAGATCTCCAAAGCTTTCAAACTCCCTGGTTATGCTCTGAAACTCGTCCAGAAGATCTATAAACTCTCCTTCATCAAGAGCTCTTTCCTTTGAATACTCCGATACATATTTATCTATACCGACAACCTTCCTGATATAGCTTACAGCCGCAAGCGGACTAAGCTCTCTTATCCTTTCAAGATGGTTTCGAAGAAGCATCAGATTCGTCTGAAGGTACCCCTTGTCGGCCGTTCTTCTGATAAGCTCGTGGATATCTACATTTTCATCGATAAGTATATCTCTCGGAACATATCTAAGCGGCTTATTCATAAACCGCAGGAATCTTTTTCTGCTTCTGTCTCCATTTGCAAAGTAGAGATAATCCATGATACAGCTTACCATGGGACTGCTGAAGATGTCCGGCACGGCATCCTTCGCAACAAATGGAATATTATATTCTCTAAGCTTATATATTAGCCTTCTCGGACTCATATTCGTCCTGTAGAGAACCGCAATATCAGAAGCCTCAACACCTTTATCAAGGGAATCCCTGATACGAGATATCAGAAGCTCATTCTGAGTCGTGATATCCTTAACCTGCTGGATCTTGATCAGACCGTCACTCGAAGAAGCACTCTTAAGCTCCTTATCATATCTTTTTTTATTATGACTGATAAGCTTTCCCGACAGTCTTGTTATATCCTTTTTACATCTATAATTCGTTCTGAGCGTTACTATCTCTGCATCCTTATAGGTTTCCTTAAAGGACAGCATGATATCCGGTCTTGCGCCTCTGAAGCCGTAGATAGACTGGTCATCATCTCCCACAACAAAGAGATTGTTGAGAGGAGCCGCAAGCATTTTCAGTATCTCATACTGCAGGAGGTTCGTATCCTGAAATTCATCCACAAGAATATAAGGATATGACTTTCTGATAAGATCAAGAATGTCCGGACGTTCCTTAAGGAGCGTATAGCACATGTGCATCATATCGTTAAAATCCAGCTTGCCGGACTTTTTCTTAAGCTCCTTAAATCTGTTATAAATATTCCTGAATTGATGCTCCGGAAGGTCGCTGCTGTAATAGTTCTCTATATCGATAAGCTCGCTGTCGACCTTTTCAATCTGCCGTAGAACGCTGGTAATAAGCTCTTCGTTATCTGAAAGCCCCTGATCATCATTTGACAGAAGCCCTCTTATAAGCTTTCGTCTCTCTTCTTCAGTAAGGATATCTTCATTTCTGTAACCATAGGCAGTTTTAATGACCCAGAAGAAAAATGAATGAAATGTACCGAATCTCACCTTTTCATCATCTCTGCTGCTGACAAATCTCTGTTTCATCGAATTTGCGGCAGCTCTGGTAAATGTGATGACAAGTATCCTTCCCGGCGCTACTCCTTCTATATCTATCAGATTTCTGATCCTTTCAACTATGACCGTTGTCTTACCTGAACCGGGCGTACCCAGCACGAGCATAGGACCTTTAAACCATTTTATAGCTTTTATCTGATCTTCATTAAATCTTTCTGCCATAATCCTCTGCCTTTATTACGTAAAAAGAGCTGTGTATCATTTACTGACAACACAGCTCATTATTCTTAGAGATTTGCTCCGCAACACTTCTTATACTTCTTGCCAGAGCCGCACGGACAAGGATCGTTTCTTCCAACCTTTGGTGGCTTAATAACTGTATGTGATGATTTCTCAAGCTTATAAAGCTCTTCTCTTCTTTCCTTTGTAAGGAGTGCATCCCACTGTGGAAGCTCATAAAGCCACTGTGCATTACAGCTTACCATGTTCATGTAAAGCTTTTCCTTGTCAAATCCAAGGTTTACTCTTGAATCCTCTGTAAGCTCTTCAAGATTATTGCTCATTGCAAGGCTGTCATCGATTCCGTCAAGGAAACCAACCATAGTCTCGATATCAACATCGAATCTCTCTGCAAGTTCCTTTACGCTACCCATAACAACTTCTGTTGGATTACCGAGAAGTACCTCGTAGATAGCCTTCTCCTTGTTGAAATATTTAAACCAGAAATCCTTGCCTTCCGGTGTTCTGTCATCAAGACCGTATGCGTGATCACGCCAATCCTTAAGTAAACTCATTGTATTCACCTCGTAAATATACTGTTTTTTGTCTTCTGAAAGCTAAACAATGCAAATTATAACAAACCATATTAACAACTGCAAGTATTTTTATTCATATCTGAGTGCGTCGATAGGATTAAGGTTTGACGCCTTAACAGATGGCAGAAGTCCGAAAATGATACCTATAAGCATTGAAAATACTACCGATACAACAATCGCAGGAATACTTATGGCTACAGGAACTGATGCGACATTACTGATAAAGTAAGCAAGTCCGATACCTGCGCCAACGCCGAGTATGCCTCCAAGACTGGTAAGAACCGCTGCCTCTGTAAGGAACTGACCGAGTATGGCTCTCTTTCTTGCGCCAAGTGCTTTCTTAAGACCTATCTCTCTCGTTCTCTCTGTTACAGACACAAGCATGATGTTCATAACGCCTATACCTCCAACAATAAGCGAGATACTTGCGATCCATATAAGCTGCTGGCTTGTGGTATTACTGAGCTCCTGAAGAGCCTTTACCTTCTCAAGCGTATTCTCACGCTTATATTTTATCTGGTTCTCATCATTTTGATTTTCGCTGCTTGTTATAAAGGAATTAAGGTATTCCTCAACCTCCTTACCTGCACTTGACATAGCTTCTGTTGACGTAGCCTTTACGATAACCTGGAAAGGCTGATCATACGAGAAAAGTTCAGGCCAGGCAGTTTCCGGAATAACTATAAATCCGGAATTACTCTCTCCGTAATATGTATACCACTCCTCAGGCGAATTGATAACAGGCTCGAAATCATCACTTTTATCAATAACTCCCGCAACTATGAATGGTATGCCTTTGATCTCAATAGTCTGGTTTACAGGCTCTTCACCCTCAAAAAGGCTATCAGCTGCGTTTCTATCAATGATGCAGACATTTCTTCTCTTGTTAAAATCATCCTGAACAAATTTACGTCCTGCTGTAATAAGATAATTATTGATATCTAAATACGAATTATCTGTTCCGATGATACGAAGTCCCTCTGCAGATCTGTCTTTGTAGCTAATGCCTTCATACATCTCATTTTCATGATAGATGCATACATTTGCCACATCCTTCATATCCTTCATGGTCTCAAGCATATTCCCATCAATTACAGGAATATTATCAAGATTCATGCCATCATACGGAGTGATATCATATCCACCCATACTGAGCTTTACATCGACAAGATTATCTCCCGCACCAACAAGGTTGTTCTTGATCTGATCGTTAGTTCCCTTAATAGTCGATACTATGGCTATAATAGCTGCAATACCGATAATGATACCGAGCATAGTCAGAAATGAACGCATCTTATGACCGAATATACCCTGGAACGAAAGTCTTATATTCTCAAACATTCATTTTCCTCCTTAATAACCAAATGCATCCTCATAAGAGTCTGTATTAACACATTTCTTACCTTCCGATACATCCTTTCCGTAAGGGAAACAGATATATTCAGAGCCGTCAAGACCGGACTTTATCTCTATTACGCTTCCATATACAGTTTTACCGGTTTTAATGTATCTCTTCTTAAGACGTCCGTTTTCATTCATCATGACATAGTATTTACTGTTCTCACGTCTGACATATGAAAGCGGAAGGTATAATCCGTCGCTTCTGTAATCATCAAAGTTCTTGGACATATCAAGCGATATTCTCACAAACATTCCTTCGTTCAGATCATCACAAGGTTCATCTATAACTATAGTCACAGGATAATATGATGCA
>ONVE01000232.1 GCA_900321215.1 uncultured Eubacterium sp.
CTCAGGCCGCTGTACGTTCAGAGAGCAACCACAAAACTGCTGCAAGTGCAGCAGCAAACAGCCACAAGCTTGACCGCAGGAACAATGCACAACAAAAAAGCATGTCCGGAATCCCTGATACTTTAGGTTTTCCCGGACATGCTTTTATAATTTCTTTTATCCTATTATTTTATCCGCATAGCGAAAAGATTCGTTTTATCAAGAAGCTGCAGCAGAGGATTTGCATTTATCATATCATTGTAGCTTCCACTCATTAGAAGCGATGCAAGAAGCAGTATCAGCCATGCTCCGGCAACTCCCATGACAAGTCCGGCAGCTCCGCCGCCTATCCTGTCTACAAGATCTATAATGACAAGCTTCCTTACAGCAGCAGTCATCAGGAATATTATGATGAAGAATATCACTCTGCAAAGGATGTAAAGAGCTATAGTCACTATCATCCTGGTTGATGTATGCGACAGATATCTTGCCATAAACTGGAAGAAATTATCCGCACCAAGCTCTGAATAAGTTTCCTTATTGTTGTTCTCTCTAATGATATCCTTGATAAATTCAGGAATCTCGATCCGGTCGAGCACCTTCAGCTGCTCCGACAGATTCAGCTGCGTACTCATGATATACTCTGCGATAACCTTCTGCTTCTGCACATCATTTTCAGCATTTTCAAGGTAAGGGATGTGCGTTGTGTCAATGCCGATGGCTTCAACTATCCTGTACGAATTCTCCTCAACTCTTGTCTTAATGACATCATACATTTTATCATAAAGCTTATCATCAAGCTCGGTATGATTGATCACATAGGTTCCGACCATCGGAGAGATTATGTAAACCACAATCATCGATATGACTATCGCGATCAGAGACAGTGCTGTTCTTATCAGACCGCGGTAGGCTCCGATCACTCCAAGTACCAGTATCAGGGCTATGACTATTATTGTCAGTAAATTCATATCTTATTCGTCCTTTTTTTCTTCTGCCGCCTCAGTAGTTGCTTCTGTTACAGCTTCTGTCGTACTTACAGTAGTTTTCTGCGTGTCCACAGTCGAGCCGTTCTTCTCTGTCGAATCAGGCGTATCAGCATCCTTATCCTTGCCGGAAGCCTCACCGTCCTCGAGAGACTCTTCCTTCTTCCTGCTGTCCTTCGCCTTAAGCTTGATAGTATCGGTATGATCCTCGAAAGTAACTATGTACTGACGTGTTCCTGAGGTAGAGATCATATTTCTGATCTGCTGATCAAAGATATAATTAAATCTGGTTCTTCCCGCCTTGGTAATGACCAGACACTCACGGCCGCCCGTAAGGATTATCTCGTCAGCTGACGTAAAGATATTCTCGTACTCCATGTTGAAATCATAGGTAAACTTCTGTTTTCCGTCAAGCTTATATGCCTTAAGGACATATCCCTTCTCAGCCTTCTGTATAACTCCGACAAAGTTTTCGCTATAGAAAATGCTCTTTGCTTCGCCTTCGATATCGATAGTTGCCGAAAGGCTTGGGATTTCCTTCATTTTATAAATGTAAATGTGCTTATCCGAAAATGCTGCCACGGTATCATTTGTAACAAATTCAACCTTCGGCACCAGTTCATCATTAAACTTAAAGCCGCCGACCATACGGTCTGCATTCATATTCTGTCCGACCTCACCAAAGTTATATGCCGTAAGGCTGACAGTGGTTGAAAGTCCGTCAACCAGAAAATAGCTTGTGAAAAGCTTCTTTCCGTCATCAGAGATTGAAATATCAAGCGGATATCCGCTCTTATCTATGGATGTCTGAATCTCGTAAACGATTGCTCCTGAGCTTGTATACATGTTGATATAATTGGTCTTGTCGCTCTCAAGTACAACAGCATAAGCGCCCTGGTTGGCAACCTCTATATCACAGATCTTGTAAGGCATGGTCTGCTCACTGATCTGTCCGTCGGTGCCGAAAACAGCGACCTTGTTGCCGCCCTTATCTGCAACAACCGCATAGTTTCCTCTGGCTGATGCGATAGGAGCCTTGATATTTGTACCGGCTGTCCATTCAATATCACCATTTGAATTTATGTATGAAACGCCCTCCGGAGTATACTTAAGCAGATTATCTCCGAACTTTATATACGACGCATTCACTTCATAGGTAGTCTTAGCGGAGTGAATGACAGAATAGCCGTAATACTGCCTTATACTGTTGTAATAGGTTATAAAGCCTGCCACAAGAACAGCAATAACTATCACGGAAATGATGATCACTCTGCGAATTATGCTTTTGCGGCGTCGTCTAATATTAGCTTCCCCCGCTTCCTTGCTTCCTCTTAAGTGAACAACATTACCTTTTTTCTTACGTTTCTTTTCCGGTTTTTCTTCTTCATCACCGGTTATTCTTTTCTCTCTGTCATTATCATTCATCTGACAACACCTACTTATTAATCTTTAAATATGCTATCGCTCCTGAAACTGTCTCTGCCGCACCGCTTTCCATAACACTGATCAGCTTATCTATCTTCTGCGAGCTGCAGTATTCCTTGCCCAGCTTTTCGCTGATCCTTTCAACCTTGGTTTCGGTCTCGGAAAGCTCCTGAAGAGATTCAGAAAGCTCTTCCTCCACTTTCTTCTTCTCGGAGATAAGCTCATCAAGTTTCTTCTGTCTCTTCTTTCGGATGTCTTCTTCTATTTCATTTTTGGTTTTCTTATCGAAATGCTTAAGCGAATCCTTCTTATCGTCCATGAGCTTATTCATACTCTTGTCGATCTTGCTGAGCTTTTCGTCATACTCACCCAGATCATAAAGACTCTCGTCCTTATCTTTATTGATATCACTCGTGATCTTATCGACACTTGTCTGGTTTTTCTTTATGGCATCACGATACTTTCTTCCTTCTCTGATCGCATCCAGATACCTGACCTTGGTATTTACATAAATGACGAAGTAGATCACTATCGAAAGGATCAGCCACACAACAGCTATAATGACCGAAAAGATCATCTTCTTGTCGTGAGCCATTCCCTTAAATGCAGTCCCCCACAGAAGAAGCAGTATTCCGGCAGGGATCGCACCTGCGAAGAAAATGATATACAGGAGCTTCTTAAATATCTCCTTACCTCTCGGCATGAACATAGTATAATAGAAGCTTCCGGCGCACCAAAGAGGAACGCCTTCATTTTTAAACATGTTTCGGAGTTCCTTCTCAAGCCCGGCATTCTTCTCATGATAGCCCTTAGTCGCCTCGGCAACACGCTTATTCACCTGCTCGGATTTATCCTTCTCACGGTTTTTCTCGATCTTCTTTACATCAGAACGCTTGTCATTTAACTTCTTATCGAAATCATTTTCAATACTTCCGCGCTTCTTCTTTATGGTGGAGGCTATCTCGTTCTCGATATCCTTCTCCTCGGAAGCTATATCCTTCTCAAGCTTCTTGACAAGAGCCTTCTTCTGGTCTGTATAGCTTCTCAGGTCATCACGCTTATGGACTATATCTCTGGCACTCTCCAGAAAACCAATACCGTCTGTGAAATCTCCCATATATACCTTCCTTCACAAATAAGTTTTTATAATGCCTTGTTTACCGCACTGATAAGTGCATAAACCGATGCATCTATTATATCATCCTTTATGCCTGCACCCCAAATGATTTTTTCAGCGCCGTCAACTTTTATTCCGACATAAGCGCAGGCCTTACTGTTTGAACCAACAGAAAGCGCATGTTCCTCGTAATCTACTATATCAAATGAAACATCAAAATGCTTCATGATGGCATTTCTTACTGCATCAAGACGTCCGTTGCCCTGACCATGGTAAACCTTCTTGGCATTTTTATTTGCCGCATAGATGGTAAGCTCGCACTTGATACCGTCTATCTGCTGGAAATGACACTCTATGAAACGGATAGGTTCCTCAATATTTACATACTGAGACATAAATACGTCATAAACCTCTTCCGGCTTAAGCTCCTTGTGAGATCTGTCTGAAACGCCCTTAACTGCGTAGCCTACGTCTTCCTTCATTTTCTTCGGAATATCGTAGCCGTACTTTGTCTCAAGAATGAATCCGATACCGCCCTTGCCTGACTGGCTGTTGATACGGATAACGTCGCCGTCGTAGGTTCTTCCGATATCTTCCGGATTAAGAGGAAGATATGGAACTGTCCACATCTGATCCGGATCATTTTCCCTGAACTTCATGCCCTTTGCGATAGCATCCTGGTGTGAACCTGAAAATGCAGCAAATACAAGCTTGCCGCAGTATGGCTCTCTAGGATATATCTCCATGCCTGTAAGTCTCTCGTAAACCTCCTGAATCTTTGGCATGTCTGAGAAGTCAAGGTTAGGATCCACGCCGTGTGTATACATATTCATTGCAAGTGTAATAACATCTACATTTCCGGTTCTTTCACCGTTTCCGAAGAGTGTTCCCTCGATACGGTCAGCACCAGCAAGAAGTCCGAGCTCTGCGTCAGCTACGCCGCAGCCTCTGTCGTTATGTGGATGAAGTGAGAGAACTACATTTTCTCTGTACTTCATATTTGTGCTCATATATTCGATCTGGCTTGCATAAACATGAGGAAGTGACATTTCAACAGTAGCAGGAAGATTGATGATGACCTTTCTGTCAGCTGTAGGCTGCCATACATCAAGAACTGCATTGACAACCTCAAGTGCATATTCAGGCTCTGTACCTGTGAAGCTTTCAGGAGAATACTCGAAACGATAAGGAGCTCCGTCCTCGTCAGCAAGCTTCTTTAAGAGCTCTGCGCCCTCGATAGCGATCTGCTTGATCTCTTCCTTGGACTTCTTAAATACCTGTGTACGCTGTGCATAAGAGGTTGAATTGTAAAGATGAACGATTACATTCTTTGGATTTGCGCCTCTTACTGCATCAAATGTCTTCTTAATGATATGCTCTCTTGCCTGAGTAAGCACCTGAATAGTCACATCATCAGGGATAAGATTGTCTTCAATAAGTCTTCTGCAGAATTCATACTCTGTATCACTTGCTGCAGGGAAACCAATCTCGATCTCCTTAAAGCCGATCCTGATGATCTCCTTATAGAACTCAAGCTTCTCTTCAAGATTCATAGGAGTTACAAGCGCCTGATTTCCGTCACGAAGATCAACGCTGCACCAGATAGGTGCCTTATCAACATATTCCTTATTTACCCAATTTGTAGACTGTACCGGCGGCATATAATAGCCTCTTCTGTAATGATTGTAATTCTTCATTGCCATTTCCTCCTCTGACTTAAAATACTGATATGTGGGCTGCGTCCCCTGAGACGCCATCTTTTTCCGTTATTAAATGATACGCGCCATATATAAATAACCGGTCGATAATACAAGGATCAGACATATATGCCTGTCACTGCGGATAACCCGGACAATTATAAAAGCGCCCCTAGAAATCTAGAGGCGCTGTTAAACGCGGTACCACTCTAATTCGTATATCCAGCCGAAATGAAATCCCGGTCTTATATACGCTCTCATCACGGATACGGATGTAAATCTTATATCCTCCTCTTTTAACGGTGAGGCTCCGTCCGGGACTACCGACCATCTGTAAATCTACTGGCCATTCATCCGGCTGCTCCAAGGCGAGTTCAGAATCCTTCAATCACTGCCTTGCACCACCCGGCAGTTCTCTGCAGAAATCATGATTCCTACTATTCCTCTTCTTAGCATTTAACTATATGTGTAGAATCTAACACAATTTATCCCGCATGTCAATCACTAATTACTGCTCTTATTCCACGATTGAAGGATGTTACGTATGCTGTTCCTGTTTTTCGTGGCCTCCGCAAGACTAGCAGAGCTCGCATCTTTTTCAGTGCCGACATAACTTCTCAGATAGAAGAATGCCCCGCAGAGTCATCTTCCTGACTAACCCTGCAGGGCTTTCCTTCTCCGTATATGATCTATGGAATCATATCAGATATTAAATCTTATTTAACAGTAAGTGTTACTGTCTTTGTGTAGATCTTAAATGCACCATTTGTGATCTGGCAACGATATTTATATCCGTTGAATTTCTTCTTGGCATTAATTGTAAGCTTATTAGATGTGCTTCCTGCGCCGTTTGAAGCTACCCACTTATCAGTTCCCGGTATCATTACCATCCACTGATACTTAACATTGCTGCCCTTTGCAGTAACTGTAAATGAAGCTGTGCTTCCATCCTTAGCACTTACATTTGCAGGCTGAGTTGTGATATTTGACTTTGTTGTGATCTGAACTGCATCTGTGTAAGCAGAAACGCCGTTGCTTGTGATCTTACATCTGAAATATCTTCCGTTAAGTGTCTTTGATCCTACAACACTGAGCGACTTTGTATCAGCTCCATCAGCAGAACTTTCTTTCCACTTCTTGCCGTCAACGCTTACCTGCCACTGATAACTGATGCGGCCACCGGCTGTAGCTGATGTTGTAAATCTTGCTGTATCTCCATAATATACAGTTGCTGCCTGAGGCTGCTTTGTGATATACGGAACGATCTTATATGTTTTTGTCAAGCTTCCCTTATAATTACCAATACCGGTTATAGTAACTTTTGCTGTTCCTACAGCTACATTATCACTATAAGCCACTGTATAATCTGTACCCTTTACAAGAACCTTGTCTCCGATACTTACCTTAACTCCTGTTCTGAGAGCCTTTCCTGTATAAGCAAATTCCTTGGTTCCGATCTGAACCTTAGCATTATCTCCAAGAGTAACCGTTGTATCAACAGTAAGATTAAGATCAGCTGTGCCATCAGTAAATTCAGCCTTAAATGTATATGCTCCTGCCGGCAGTGTATCAAGGAAATCTGACTTAAGCTCTATTGAAACAGCATTATCAGCAATATCTGATACAGCATAATCATTTGCAGTTAATGCAACGCTATTCACTTTAATACCGGTAAATAATCCTTCAATATTGCCTCCGGCAGTTGCACTTCTTTTAACAGTATACTTGATCACTGTTTTTTCTTCTGTAACATATGCAGCCTTCTCAGCTGAAGCGTCGAAGTATACCACATGATTGCTGAAAACACCCTTCTGCTCAAGCGCCTTTGCCCATGCAAGATACATTCTTCCGTCATGAGATACGGATATCTGACTTATATTCATAACGAAGGTTATAATACGTCCTACAGAAGCGAGAAGATTAAACTCTTCACCATCTTCATATAATACAAAGTAAAAGATAAGTCTTCTCAGATTATCAACGTTCTCAATAACAGTATTAAAACATCCTTCAAACTGACTTAAAACCTCAGCGTCAACTCCCGCTTCAGTAACTTTATCCATTGTAGCATCAGCTACCATGGTAAGGAGATTTACAAGAGACGCATCTGCTGCGGCTGCCATCGATGGATATGGCTCCTCCGCGTCCGGATCATCATTCGTAAGAAGTAATCCGACAAGGACTGTAACAACGCTGTCTAATGTTGCTTCACCACCGTCAAGAAGCTCTGCAAGTCCCGGAAGCTCATTTGCCAGTCCGTCATATTCCTCTCCCCCATAAAGGAAAAGAGTACGGATTGACTTAGCTGTAGCGTTTTTCGCAGCGCCCTGAGAGCCTGCCTGTGGTCCGTATACAAGAGCATCAATAAATGCAACAATCTTATCTTCTGTTTCTGTATTATCCGGATCAGCTACACAGTAGTTGATAAGTGCCGAAATCTTCTCGGCATCGTCACCCTCAAGCATATTTTGTAAAAGAATACCCGCAAGAGAAGCCAATGTCTGGTAAAGCTTTGTATCCTTACGTTCAATAATATACTTAAGAAGTGCCTCAACTACATTATCAACAGTAGTATCTTCGGTAACTTCCAAACCGATAAGATCATAGAGAATGTCACCGAGTACCGCACTGGTTCCTTCAACATCGGTTGCGTCAGCATCCAGCACTCCCTCATCCTTCAATCTCTCGATACCATATGCCAGAAGATTTACTATTATAGGCTTGATAAGAGCCATCGTATCAAGATCTTCAGGTACAGCAAAATACATTACACCACCTGTAGTAATAAGCTTAATAACAGCTGTAATTGTTTCCTGATATCCTTCTTCAGCATAAGCCTGATTGCTCTCAACAACCTTTGCAAGTGCACCTAAACGTCCACTTATAAGCTCATTCAGATCGGTATATTTTTGGTCCGGAATCACACCTAACGTATCCAGATCAAATGCCATACTCATGAAATTACGATAGTCTCCCCTACCGTCAAAACTATCATTGTAGAAATCCGGATCAATCTTTTCAAGCTGTGCAGCCATCTCATCCGAATCAATATCAAAGTCTTTTTCTATATCAATATCACGTCCGAAACAGCCAAATCCCCATTCTTCCATAGGAACAAGAGTAGCCAGATCATATGGAAGTCTGAAATTGTAAATGCCCTTAAACACTTCGGAATCTGAAGTCACAAAGCCTTCTTCTTCTGATACAAACGCCTCACCGGCTGTATCATTAGTATAGCCTTCTAATGTTCTGTCGCCGGAAACGCTCAGAAGTTCCTGTAAAGACGCTTCAGCTTTTACTGTTCCCGGAGTTGCAAATGTATAACAATATACATCTTCAGGTGTAACTGATACATCTCCTAAATAATCAGAACCGCCTGCAGCAAAGAAAGCACCAAGAAGATTTGCCATGGCTGCTCCTCTTGAGTGTCCTGCTATCCATACCTTTAAGTTTCCTTCAATCTCATTTTCAGCAATATACTTCTTTACAAAACGAAGTATTTCGTCTCTTCCCTGCATGAAGCCTTCATGAAAATCACCA
>ONVE01000231.1 GCA_900321215.1 uncultured Eubacterium sp.
ACAAGAATATTCAGGAAAGAGTAGATTTCGCGGCTTACTATATTGCCTCTGCCAGAGCTAGAGGAATGACAGCTCTCTGGTGGGACAATTCAGCATTTTCAGGAAATGGGGAAAGCCTTGGCCTTTATTACAGAATAGGCGGATATTTTGTATATAAGGATATTGTAGATGCACTTATGAAATATGTTGATATGTATTGATCGTGTAATTTTAAATACATTATTGAAGAGTAGAATTCTTACTTAAAGGAGGAAAGGATTTTGGCTGGTGTTGATAAGAAAAAAATAACAATGAAGGATATTGCGGCGGAAATGGATGTAAGTATCGTTACTGTATCCAAGGCGCTTGCAGGAAAGGACGGGGTCAGCGAGAAACTTCGTTCGGATATACTCGAGAAGGCGAGAGAGCTTGGCTATATTTACAGAAAGTCAGCTGAGAGAGGCGAGGGCAGAGATGTAGCGATCGTTATCTCAGAGAAGTTCATCGGTGAGGATTCATTTTATCTGAAGATTTATCAGAATATTCTTCTGGAGCTTACTCAGAGAGGGTTTTCAGCAATACTTGTTGCGGTGAGAGAGGAAGAAGAGAAGGAAGGTGCGCTTCCTAAGCTTCTGTCACTTAAGTCTATCGACCAGATGATAATTATTGGTGAGATCAGTAATGAATTTTTAGCCATGGTTGAAAAGACCGGAATAATCTGCGTGCTTTTTGATTTTGAAAATGAAGACTACGATCTCGACAGCGTTATCGGTGATAATATAAACGGCGGATATATGCTTACAAGACATCTTGTTCAGAATGGATGCAAGACTCTTGGCTTTGTAGGCAGCTATCTTTCTACAAGAAGCAACCTTGACAGATATATCGGTTACAGAAAATATCTGATAGCAAATGAGATAACCTTCTACGATGAGTATCTTATTCCTGACAGAGATGAAGAAGGAAGAGATATCGATATCGTTCTTCCGGACGAGCTTCCTGACGGCTTTGTATGCTGCTGTGACCATACTGCTTACAGAGTTATAAGAGAGCTTAACCGTAAGGGCTACAAGGTTCCTGAGGATGTAAGAGTTGTTGGTTATGACGATTACGCAGACAATAAGATCGGCGGCGTAAGACTTACAAGCTACAGAGTAAATACCGGTGAAATGATAAGCCAGTGCATGAACATTCTTGAACAGCACTGCATAAATCCTGAGTATAGACACGGCACTTCCATTTCATACGGAAATCTCATTGTAAGAGATACCGGAGCTGCAAAGGAAGTTTAAAAGGAGAACGCTTAAAATGAAGCAGGTGGTACTTACTATAGATGACATACCTCAGAAGATAACTCCTAAAATGATAGATTATCTTACTGAAAATGGCATTCCTGCGGTCATGTTTGCTGTAGGAGAAAAAATAGAAGAAGGAATGGATACTCTGGTATATGCCCTGCAGAAGGGGATTATCATCGGAAACCATTCATTTACTCATCCGGCCTTCAGCTCGCTCAGCTTTGAAGAGTGTGTTGAGGAGATAGAAAAAACCGATCTACTGCTTGAGAAGGCATACAAGCTTGCCGGGGTTCCAAGAATCTATAAGGCCTTCAGATTCCCTTACATAGATAAGGGCGGCGACAAGAAGGAAAAGCTTCAGGAGTATCTGAAAGCTAATGGTTACATGAAGATTTATGACAACGATGTGACAGATGAAAACTATATCGAGACTCATAAAAATGATCTTGATGTGGCCTGCAGCTTTGATATTCAGGAATACAACATACCGAACGGACTTATGACTATAGATGATGTAATGAAGCATCTCAAGGATTATCTTTATGGCAATACGGCTGATCAGACTGCAGATCAAAATGGCTCTGACAGCTTTGATATAGTACTTTTTCATTCACATGACGACACTGAAAGAGTAGTGCCTGACTACTATAAACTGATACTTGGAGAGATGTTGAAAGCTAAAGCTAAATTTGTTAGTGCAAAATGGCAAAAATTTAGCTAAAAAAATTTAAAATTTAGCAAAAAACACTTGTATAGTTAGAAATATATGTTATAATTTACCATATAGAAATATAAAGTCGTCGTGTATAATATACAAATTAAATAAAATGCACAATGACTTTGTTAGCTAAAACATTGTTAAAATCTTCCTCTTTTGAGCCTGATGTGTGCACGGAAAGTGCATCAACATATCCTCCGTACATATATCGGGCTCTGTGTGTGTACTGCCACGGGATTGCGCGAGCGAAGCGAGTGAGGGTCCCGTGGTCCGAACGAAGTGAGGATGCGGCACGCGAAGCGTGCCCAGCAGATGTGAAACATCTGCGCATTCTTCTGCAAGGCAGAAGAATGGCACTGAAGTGGTGAGGGTCGTAACTGTGAAGCGAGTGAGGGCCCCGTGGTCCGAACCATAAAAATTATTTGAACAAGGCGAGCGAACGATATGAAAAAGAAACACATTGAAAGAAATAAAGATAGTATTGCCTGTTCCGGATATAAAAGGGCGGCTGCAGCTATGGTTGCTGCCTGTTTTTTAATGTCGGGATGTTCAAGCTCTGAGAGCAGTGACAAGACAGAAGGTAATACTCCTGCCGCAACTACAGAAGCTGCATTTACAAGTGAGCTCGTTGTTTCGGTTGAAGCAGAGGACGGAAGCTTTACCGGAAGTGCCAAGAAAGAAACATCTGTTTCGGGATATTCCGGAAGCGGATATGCAGGAGGTTTAAGTAAGGATGGAGATGCGATAAGCCTTACATTTAATATTGAGAAGGAAGGCTTTCATGATCTTAAGTTTACCTGCTCAACCACAGGCGGATTTAAATCGAATTACGTATTTGTTGATGGTGAATCCATAGGTACTATAGACCTTGATTCATCAGCCTTCACCGAAGTAACCATACCACATGTCTGGATGGGAAATGGTGAGCATGAAGTAAAGATAGAAAAATACTGGGGCTTCTTAAATGTCGATAAGCTCGATGTAATGACAGGGGCTCCATTTGATACAAGCATTTATAACGTTTCACCTTCACTGATCGATAAGAAGGCTTCTGATAATGCAAGAAGGCTTTATAAATTCTTAGTCGATAATTACGGCAAGAATGTAATAAGCGGTCAGTACAGTGAGGAAGGCGCTTTCGGACGTGAGATGGCAGCTATCAAGAAGGAAACTGCCGGTACGGGTTCTTCTCTCGGAGAAGGCGGCAAGCTTCCGGCAATGGTCGGGCTTGATATGTCATATTATTCACCG
>ONVE01000230.1 GCA_900321215.1 uncultured Eubacterium sp.
GCAAATCGCAAAAAATTTTTTTCTTAATTTAGAATATAAGATTAAAAGGCGGTACTGGCAAATGTTATGAATGAGTGATCTCACCTAAACATCCGCGTACCGCCTTTTTTGTAAATTAATCTTTACTGATCTTTATTTCTTTTTCTTTTTCCTTCTATGAAAACCACTCCTGAAAGAGCTATCATCATAAGCATCACCGGAATACCGAGATTAAATGTATCTCCTGTCTTAACATTATCGTCTGTACCGGTTGTCTCAGTTGTGATAATAGTAGCAGTTGAAATATCATCATCTTCATTTACTGTATTCTCTGTACTATTATCTCCTGTGTTGTCTGATGAATCATGAGTATCATCTTCAGAAGATATTTCGGAAGTATCCTCTGTATCTTCAGTATCTTCAGAGTCTTCAGTAGTTACCTCTTCATAAATATCCTTAAGCTCTATCTCTGTAGTACTCTTAAAGGTTACCTCTCCCTCTGCAGATGTAATACTGTCGCTTGTAAGATCATAGCCTTCAATCTCACTGTTTGTCTCTGTAACAGTATATTTTCCTGATGGAATATCATCTATAGTAAGAACATATCTTCCATCCTCATCCTTGGTGAAGCTATCGAGAGTAATCTCATATTTCTTATCATGAAGGTTTCCGTTTTCATCGAGGTATTTACCATCTTCATTACAGATAGTAAACTTAAGAGCTCCTGCCTTCTCCTCATCAGTAACATTTAAACCATCAACTGTCTTAACAATAACAAGCTTACCATTGTCCAGCTCGTCAACCATGACAACATCATCTGTTACCTTATATGTATCAGATTCAGCGTCATATACCTTGACAACCTCTCCGTTTCCACTGTCTTCGATGATAAACTTAATATCCTCACTGTATGCATATCCGGCAGGTGCACCTGTCTCAATAAGAGTATACTCTTCACCTGCAGTAAGTCCCTTAACGATAAGCTCTGTATCTGTAGAAGTCCACTTGATACCTGTGGTTACACCATTTTCAATAACTGCCTCAACATTATGATCATCATTATCTGCAATAAGCTTTAATACTCTGTCCCAGTCAGCATCACCCTTAAGTGTAAGCTCTGCACCCGGAAGCTCTTTACTATTAGCTGCTGCTACCTTACTGATGTTTACGCTTGTAACGCTGTCTTCTACTAAGATTACGCCTGCAGAGTTCATCGTACCTGTAGTTGTAACTGTTCCATCATCAGCTATCTCAAATTCAGTATCACTTGCAACAAGATATCCATCCGGTGCTGCTTCCTCATGAAGTGTATATTTAACACCTGCAGTAAGTCCTTCTATAACATGAGCTTCATCTGTTGAAACCCACTCTTCGACTACATCACCGTCTTCATTTAATATCTGGATTGTTGCACCTTCAAGCTCTGCGCCATCTGCAATATCAACCTTTGAGATTGAAACGCTGGTCTTCTTGTCAACCACCTTTATAGTATCTGTTCCATCGAGAGATGCATCCTCAGGTGTACCAACAAGTGTTATCTCTCCGTATTTATCCAGCTTAAACTGAGTATCCGCTGCCACAACATATCCAAGAGGAGCAGTTTTTTCATGAAGTGTATAAATGTTTTCTTCAGTATCTGTGCTTACCTTAAGCCCATAAGCAGTATAACCGTTGTCAGCGTCTAAGGTTGCTTCAACATTTTTCTCATCATCAAGTATCTCAAATACAGCTCCTGTAAGTGGATCACCTGTAAGATCAACCTTTGAAACCTTTACTTCAGTTTTCTCATTTTTAACAGTAAATGTGTGGCTTTCAGCCTCAATTCCGCTTTCTTCAGCCTTATCCTCATCATCTAATGTAATAACAAGATTTCCATCAAGAGAGAATCCAACCTCTTCAGCATCCTTTATAAGCTTATATCCTTCCGGTGCCTTTACCTCAACGATCCTATAATCAGCATTTATATTAAGCTCGGTAATTCTCACATCATCTGTTACAGTTATAACCTTATCATCTTCGTCTAAGATAGCAAATAAAGCACCTGTGATAACTGTATCGTCATCCTTATCCTTCTTAACGATCCTTATACCGTAAGGCTCATTTTTAAACAGCAGGGTTCCATCCTCTGCCACATTAAGCGAATTTCCCTTGATGATCTCAAAGCCATCAGAAGTAATCTTGAATTTTACATCAATGCTGTCAAAGTATTCAGCCGGTTTATCAACCTCATGAAGAGTATATTCCCTGTTTAAATATAAATCCTTAAGAGTATGTAATTCTGAATCGTCTGAAACCCACTCATCTATAATGTTATTTTTATCGTCCTTAAGCTGGAATCTGATTCCGCCTACCGGTTCATCAGTATCTGCATTTACCTTGCTTATCTTTGTTTCCGGCTTAAATGGTGCGCCAAGCATATTCTGAACCTTTTTATCTCCATAGAATATCAGCGCATCATATCCCATATCAAAATAATTCGGAAGCTCTTCATCCATAAATTTAATGACCTTAGCATAATAGACATTCCATAAAGAATGAGGATCATTCATAGGATCATCCGAATAAAAATAATTATTTCTTTCTTTATTGTGATAACTGTCTCCGTGTCCAGGATAAGTAAGGTTCTTTACGAAATCATCCCACTGTGAATCATCATATACGAAAGCCCACGCAAAGCCCGAAAAATTAGATCTCATATTTATAGCACTTTTCAGCTGACTTTCAAGAACATTTGCTACATCAATACGAAACTGTTCTTCATCAGTACCGTCATAAGCCTGAAGAACCTTTCCAAGCTTTGCAAAAACACTACCCGTTTCATAATTAAGCGTCTGATAATTATTTACTATATAGTCCACCTCTTCCGAAAAATCCAGTGTCTCGATAAACTTCTCTATCTTGTCTACCGCAACAAGCAGCTGAAGAAGCCTTCTTTTTGCATTGTCACTAAAAACATTAACTGTATATGTATAAGTAACTTTGCCAACTGTATATTCTTTCTCATACGGCACCATTTCCGAAAGCTTGCCGGCTGTAAACACGTTACTGCTGCCTGGAGTACCGCCTGGATTGTCAAGGCAGAACGAGAAGTCTGCTATTACATATCCATCATCTCTTGTAACCCTACCGCGATTAGTACTACCATAATATCCTGATATCTTATAGGTCGTTTCATCCCCATCCGCTGCTGCTTTTCTATCCGGCGCTATGAAAATCAGCGACAGAACCATCGCTAAAGCCAGAATAAAAGCAAAGCTTCTTTTCATTTTTTGCTTCATAGTCTTCTCCTTATAGTTTTTTAGTTTTTTCATAGTTTTTTGATCATTTTTTAAACTGAAACATAAAATGATATAAAAAACGGGCAGGTATAATAGTACCTACCCATTAAAATGCTTTATCTATACTATTGAGACTGCTGATTACAGGTCGAACTCGCCCTTGATATCATCAGCTGTGAAGTATACCTTACCAAACTCTGGCTGATAGTATACATTGAGATCCTTGATTGTCTTCTTGCCTGATGCTTCAACAGCCTTAGCAACGATCTCATCTGATGTGAAGTCCTTACCCTGATACTGGATGAAGAAAGCTTCCTTAACCTTTGTTGAAGCTGCCTTCTTAGCAGGTGCCTTCTTTTCAGCAACCTTCTCTTCTACCTTCTTAACAACTTCCTTAACTTCAGCCTTAACTTCCTCAGCCTTCTTTGCAACTGCCTTCTTAGCAGGTGCCTTCTTTGCAGGTGCCTTAGCTTCAGCCTTCTTAGCCTCTGTCTTAACTTCAGCCTTAACCTCAGCCTTAACTTCCTCAGCCTTCTTAGCAGGTGCCTTCTTTGCAGGTGCCTTCTTCTCAGCAACCTTTGTCTCAGCCTTCTTTGCAACTGTCTTTACTGCCTTAACAACCTCGTCCTTCTTCTCCTCAGCTGCTACCTTAGCTGCTGCAGCCTTTGTTGCAAGATCCTTAACGCTTGTCTTCTTAACTGCCATTCTATTTACCTCCATTAATGTATAACGATATTTATGTCATACCATGTTGCTACCCTTTAAATTACGCTACAGATTTTAAACTTTATTTAACAATTATGCAATACTTTTAGAAATTTTCTCTTTTTTTACCACTTTTACACAGAATTATCTGACAATTCTAAGCATTTTGCACAATCACAGTTTTTCAACTATTTCTTTAAAATGCATACCGTTGGAGGCTTTGAGCAGTACTGTATCGCCATCGATAAGATTAGCCTTAAGATATTTTACTGCTTCATCATTTGTTTCAAAATGATGTTTTTCAAGTCCTGTACTGTCATCAGCAGCTTCATTTATCTTTCTTGAAAGCTTTCCTACTGTAACAAGGACATCTACCTTATAATCATTTATTACCTTTCCGACCTCTGCATGAAGCTTTTCTGTCTCCTCACCCAGCTCGAACATATCACCAAGAACAGCGATCTTTCTTCCGGAAGCCTTGTGACCGCGAAGCACATCAAGTGCAGCCTTCATAGAATCAGGACTTGCGTTATAAGTATCGTCAATTATCTCATAGCCTGCGTCGCTATTCTTCGACTTCACTATATTCTGTCTCTGTCCGCGGAAGTTCTTCAGCGCTTCTGCCGCTGCTGCAGGATCTTTACCAAGATACTCAGCTATTGCAACCGATACTGTTGCATCGATAACATTATGCTTTCCGAATGCAGGGATCCATGCAGGGATCACTCCTCCGTCATGAATTATCTCAAATGAAGTTCCCTCACTTCCCTGAACGATATTGACAGCTCTGTAATCAGCATTTTCAGCTGTTCCGTAGAAAATAGTCTTAACCGGAAGCCTGCCCTTCATTTCAGCAAGAAGCTCATCATTTCCGTTAAGAAATACCACGCCGTTCTCATCCATTCTTGAGATGACTTTAAGCTTCTCTGTTCTGGTATTCTCTCTCGTCTTGAAAAACTCCCTGTGAGCGTCTCCGATGATAGTTACAACCGCGATATCAGGTCTTGCGATCTCTGCAAGGTCATCCATCTCGCCGAAGTTGCTGATACCAAGCTCAAGCACAGCTATATCAGACGGTCTGTCAAGCATTTTAAACAGAGTAACAGGTGCTCCGGTCTCTGAATTAAAATTCTTCTCGGTGTGATATACATCGTAAAATGCAGAAAGGCCGGTAGTTATCATCTCTCTTGTTGTAGTCTTTCCAACACTTCCTGTAACGGCTATAACCTTCTTGTCATAACCGCGTCTTACATATCCGCCAAGTCTCTGAAGTGCCTTGATCGTATTATCAACCTTGATATAAGCTCTTCCGTCTATGTATTCGGTAAGCTCTCTGTCTGTAAATGTAACCTTTGCTGCTTCAAGTGCCGAACCGATGTAATTGTGTGCGTCAACCTTTGTTCCTACGATTGGAACAAAGATATCTCCGTCCTTCGCTTCCTTCGAGTTCATGCAAATATCATCAACAACGATATTTCTTACAGCCTCGCTCTTATTGGCATCGTTACCGATAAGCTCACCATTTACTGCTTTAACTATCTCTTCAACTGTTATCTTCATCAGTCTGTCCCCTTGTTACCTCGGCAGTTGTCTGCCTTTTATTTATATTTATCTGTTCTGGTCAAAATATACTATCTGTGTACCGATCTCCTGTGCCTTCTCAGCTGAGATAAGAAGCTCTATCATCTTAAGACCGAAATCTATAGATGTACCAAATCCACGGCTTGTAATGAACTGACCATCAACAACAACATTATCCTTCATCTTAACAGCTCCAACGAGTCCGTCCTCAAGACCCGGATAGCAGGTTGCCTTCTTACCCTCGAGAAGCCCCTTCTCTCCGTATACTGTAGGTGCTGCACAGACTGCGGCAAGATATTTGCCTGCTGCCTGATATTTTCTTATGAGGCTGTCCACCTCAGCACTTGCCTTAAGATTGTTGGTTCCTTTCATTCCACCCGGAAGAACAAGCATGTCAGCCATTTCCTGCTCTCCCTCATTTATAATATCGCTGAGAAGGATGTCTGCCTTGATCTCAATATTGTGAGATGTAACAACCTTAAGTGTATCTGTGATAGATACCATTTTTATATCGATTCTTGCTCTTCTAAGAAGATCAACTACTGTAATGCCTTCGATCTCCTCAAATCCGTCTGCCATAAGAATATAAACCTTACTCATATTTCCTCCTTTTGCCGCTGTCAGCTTTCTTTTTGTCCTGTCAGGTGTTATACTGAAAAAAGGTAAATGCATTTTACCACCGTATCAGCACACCCGGATAAAAATGCTAAACTATATAACCATACAGTGGATTATACCCTACATAGCATGATTATCCAAGAGAAAAAATGAAAAAGGACGTATTTTATGGAAATAGAAAGAAAATTTCTCGTAAGGGTTCTCCCGGAGAATCTTAATGAATTTAAACATAACGAAATAATCCAGGGGTACATCTCTACCTCGCCGGTCATAAGGATAAGAAGATCTGATGACCGTTACAAGCTGACTGTTAAGACAAGCGGTCTCCTCGCCCGTGAGGAATTTGAAACCGATATTACCAAAGAGCAGTTTGATTCTCTCAGCAAAAAAGTAGAAGGAAATATCATATCCAAGACCCGCTATAAGATTCCTGACGGTCCATACACCATAGAGCTCGATATCTTCCACAACCTTTTTGACGGGCTTCTCTATGCTGAGGTTGAATTTCCGGACCTTGAAGCCGCTGCAAAATATAAACCTCCCGTCTTCTTCGGACGAGAGGTTACAAATGATCAAAAATACCAGAATTCATCTCTTACCAGGATGAATGTGGATGACATCGGGGATTTTGTCAGAGATTGTCTCGCAACAAGCTAGACATTCAGCCCTTTGTCGCCTATATAATTGGAAAAATACAGGCTTATCCTTCTGATCGTGAGGAATACTCCCACAGCACTCATAAGAAATCCCGGAAGCGGTAAGCCTATTGCTTTATTGAAATTTACAAGAAGGATGCCGAGAGTCTGTGCAACAAGGCATATTCTTGTTATCTCCTGATCAGTATGAATATTTCCTATAGCCATATTCAGTCCGCGGGCATACATTCCATATATCAGCGCAAGTATCCAGTATTTCAGCACAAACAGCAGCATTCTGAGAATAAATGCAACTATGATAGATATATATATTGCCGGCGTAAGACTTACCAGAGTATCATTATTCATTCCGTCCCTGAAGAACGAACTGATATTTCTTGTAAATGTACTGAAATATCTTCCGTTAGCTCCCTGGGTAAGGACATTTACCCTCTTCTTGCCTATCGTGATATATGTGTAGCCATCCTTCAGATCACTGGTCGACACACTATCCTCTCTGGCGTCAAAATATATTCTGAACTCACCCATCCTGATATCAAAGGTTTCTTCAGAAATTATCTCGCCGTCCCTGACAACAAACGGAGGGATCTTGTTCTTGAAGAAATTTTTCAGTCCGCCTACATTTATGATGACGACGATTATCTGAAGTCCTACCGCCATCAATGTTACAATGAACATTATGATGATTATAAATCTCTTAAACCTTTTCCTGCTGAGATCCAGGAAATCCCTGTAGCCCTTCGGATTAGAGATGGCCTGCCAGATCATCTGTATTAAATTATTACTGTTATTGACCTGCTGATCATCCGGGCCAGTAGGAAAGCTGTTAAAATCTTCTTCCAAAAATCTACTCCATTTCAGATTAATTCAAAATGCTTCATAGCTTTATAAATACCATCATCCATTACGTCATCGGTGATAAATGATGCCGCCTCAAGTGCAAGCTCACTTCCCGCCTTTGGAACTATCGAATTTGGTACAAGGCGAAGCATTTCAAGGTCATTATTTCCATCACCGAATACATAAGCATTATGAAGCGGCAGCTTAAAATAGTCAAGAATAAACTTAATGCCGGTAGCCTTAGAGTATCCCTTCGGTTCAACCTCGAAGAAGTTTCCTTCACGGTCGATATATGAAAAATCCTCCGAAATAAATTCCTTAAAGCCTTCTATGTCACTGTTTTCATAGTACCATCCGGCGAACTTGTCGAAACGGAACTCCGGATCATTTATATCATCTATAAATCTGTAGCCGTTATTCTTGAAATATCCTATGATTTTGTCAGCCTGTTCGGTAATGTTATCCTTGTCGATGCAGGTATAGTCCCTGTACTCGAAAAGTGAATACATGCCGAACTCACGACATTTTAAAGCTATCTCCCTGCATCTTTCCATAGAAATGGTTTTATGAAGGATCTCTGTCTCCCTGCCGTCTTCAAAAAGTACGATATTGCTGCCGCAGCCGCATACAAGTCCGTCAAAACCTGCAGAAAGTATCGACGGCTCAATATTACATTTTACTCTTCCGGTGTTGATGAATATAAGGTTACCCTTCTCTCTTGCGAGACGAATGCCTTCCTTTGCACTTTCCGGAAAAATTTTTTCTTCATTTACCAAAGTGCCGTCAATATCAAAGAACAGCAGCTTTGTATTTTCATTAATATTACTCATTATGATCCTTTAGATATTCTTGATAAGATTTACCATCTCGATAGCGCCGAGTGCACAGTCATAGCCCTTGTTTCCGGCTTTTGTTCCGGCTCTTTCGATAGCCTGCTCGATATTCTCTGTTGTAAGGATTCCAAACATTACAGGGATCTCAGACTCAAGCGATACCTGAGCGATACCCTTGGAAACCTCATTACATACATAATCATAATGGCTTGTCTGTCCTCTAATTACTGTTCCGAGGCAGATTATAGCATCATACTTGCCTGACTTTACCATCTTCTTTGCGATGAGCGGAATCTCAAATGCACCCGGTACCCAGGCAACTGTTATATCCTCTTCCTTAACGCCATGTCTTACAAGACCATCCTCAGCGCCGCCGACAAGCTTTGAAACTATAAACTCATTAAATCTTGCAGCAACGATACCAACCTTTATTCCTTCTGCAACTACATTTCCTTCTAACTTCTTCATCGTAAAATTCCTCCGTTATAATAATATTTCTTTTATGATCAATAACTGTTTCTACTTTTGTTTTCCGTTTGATCTTTTTGTCTAAATGGTATTAGCACTAATTCATCTTAGTCTAGATTTAAAATGTGCCCCATCTTCTCCTTCTTGGTCTTAAGATAGAACTTATCGTAGACAGAAGGCTCCATTTCAAGCGGAACTCTCTCAACGATATCAAGGTTAAAGCCCTGAAGGCCGTAAATCTTGAGTGGATTATTGGTCAGAAGCCTAAGCTTGTGAACGCCCAGATCAACAAGTATCTGAGTACCTGTTGTATAATCTCTTGCGTCCTCAGGGAAGCCCAGCTCAAGATTGGCTTCTACTGTATCACGTCCCTGATCCTGAAGCGCATAGGCTCTGATCTTATTGATAAGACCGATACCTCTTCCTTCCTGTCTCATATAGAGAAGCACGCCTCTTCCTTCCTTGGCTATCATTTTCATGGCTGCATCCAGCTGCTGACCGCAGTCACATCTTGCAGATCCGAAGGCATCTCCTGTAAGACACTCCGAATGAACTCTGCAGAGTACAGGCTCGCCATCTGAGATATCGCCCATAACAAGTGCCACATGATGCTCTCCTGTGATCTTACTTACATAACCATGCATCATGAATTCACCGTACTTTGTAGGAAGCTTTGCCTTTGCAACGCATTCAACAAATACCTCATGCTCCTTACGATATCTCACAAGCTTTTCAATGGTTGAAACCTTAAGGCCGTGCTCCTTCGCAAATCCGAGGAGATCCTCCTTACGTGCCATCAGACCATCATCTCTCATGATCTCACAGCAGAGTCCTACCGGCTTAAGTCCGGCAAGTCTTACAAGATCTACCGTTGCCTCGGTATGACCATTTCTCATTATTACTCCACCCTCAACAGCTGTCAGCGGAAACATATGTCCCGGACGTCTGAAATCCTCAGGCTTTGCACCATCCTCAACGAATTTTCTGGCTGTATAGCCTCTTTCCTCGGCTGAAATGCCTGTAGTCGTATCGATATGATCTACGGAAATGGTGAAAGCCGTACAGTGATTATCTGTATTTGTAAGAGTCATCTGCGGCAGATTAAACTTCTCTGCATAGGATTTATCCATCGGCATGCAGATAAGTCCTCTCGCATATTTCGCCATGAAGTTAACATTTTCTGTTGTAGCATGCTCTGCTGCAAAGATAACATCTCCTTCATTTTCTCTGTTTTCATCATCAAGGATCACAACCGGCTTACCAAGTCTTATGTCCTCGATTATCTCATCGATAGTATTAAAATCTCCCATTGTTACCTCCCGGTAGATATTTTATAAAAATCCGTTTTCAGCCAGGAAATCCATACTGACTTTTCCGGAACTCTTTCCACTGTCCATTGGTCTTACGCCCCCGGCATTGCCGCCCAGAAGCTTCTCGACATATTTTCCTACAACATCGTTTTCAAGATTTACGGTTGAGCCTTCCTTCTTATGTGTAAGCGTTGTTTCTGAGGATGTATGAGGAATGATGGATACTCTGAATTCCTTATCATCAACATAGGCAACCGTAAGGCTTATGCCGTCTATCGCTATGCTTCCTTTCTCAACTATCAGTCTGAGTATAGGCTCACCCGCAGTGATCGATACCCAGATTGCATTATCCTCTCTCTTAAATGATCGTATCACTCCTGTTCCGTCGATATGTCCCGAAACGATATGACCTCCAAACCTTCCGTCCGCGGCCATAGCCCTTTCAAGGTTGACCGGGCTTCCGGCCTTCAGTTCTCCCAGATTTGACCTTCTGAGGGTTTCTGCCATAACGTCAGCAGTGAAGCCATCCGAATATATATTAGTAGCCGTAAGACAGACGCCATTTACCGCTATACTGTCGCCGGGTTTTACATCAGACATTATCTTTGATGCCTTGATATATAAGACCGCCGAAGCCGCGCCATGAATGACATTCTTTACCTGTCCGACCTCTTCAATGATCCCAGTAAACATTTTGGCCTGATTCATCCTTTCTATACTTTTATGAATATCTGATCATCCGGAAGAACTTACTTCTTTCTGATAAGTCTCAGATATATATCATCATCGATCTTTGACGTTTCTACCGGTTCAAACATAAATGCTTCATCCGGAAGAGCCACTCCGTCTCCGCCGACCGGTCCCGGAGCTATCGCTCCTCCAAATATCTTCGGCGCTATGAAAACGCGGAGTTCATTTACAAGATCATCTCTCAGCATACTCCAGTTAAGCTCTGCGCCGCCTTCAAGAAGGATGCTGTCTATCTTCATAAGTGCGAGCTTTTCCATAAGATAGTCCATATCGAGCTGTCCATTCTTCTCTTTTATCAGAAGCACTCCGACCTTTTTCTTCTCAAGCTCTCTTATCTTATCACTGTTGGTCTTTTCATTTTCCTCTATAGCTGCAACAAAGGTACTGATCTCCGAAGCCGTCTCAACCAGCCTGCTAGTAAGAGGAATTCTTAAATGACTGTCGCAGATAATCCTGATTGGATTTCTTCCGCCCTCCAGTCTGCAGTTTAACATCGGATCATCCTTTAATGCGGTTCCAATGCCTATCATAATGGCAGAAAATTCATTTCTGAAGCTGTGAACAAGACGTCTTGAGTTTTCGCAGGAAATCCATTTGCTTTCTCCTGCCATTGTAGCTATCTTTCCATCCATGGTCATGGCATATTTCATAACTACGTAAGGTCTGTTCTTCGTTATGTAATGAAAGAATACCGGATTAAGGCTGTCACACTCTTCCTTCATGACATGAGTAACCACCTCTATGCCATGAGTTCTAAGGAACCATATACCCTTACCTGCAACAAGAGGATTTGGATCATCCGATCCAACATACACCCTTTTAATGCCATATTCAACTATAGCCTCCACACAAGGCGGCTGTTTTCCATGATGGCAGCACGGTTCGAGAGTTACATACATTTCAGCGCCATCTGCACTTTCAGTAAGATTCTTAAATGCATCCCTCTCTGCATGCAGGTCTCCGTATTTTCTATGAAAGCCCTCTCCTATGATACGGTCATCCTTAACTATGACCGCTCCGACAAGTGGATTCGGATTAACTGCTCCGACTCCGCCTCTCGCAAGCTCTATGGCTCTCTCCATATATTTTTTATCATATGCCATGAATTTATCTCCTGAATCCATCCATAAAAAATCTTCCGATTTATTGATCAAAATACATTCCTATAAATCAATCATTTAACACACTTATGAAAAGTGTCGCAAAGCACTCTCGAAAACATTCCTAAGCACTCATATATACATTTCAAAGCACTCATTAAAATGTTCAAAAAACTTATATAAAAAAGCCCTGACTAAGTCAGGGCTTTAATGAAATACATTTCCATATCAAAAAGACATTCTATGTATCTTTATCACTTCTTCCATCCAGACTATACTGTCGGTTCCGGAATCACACCGGATCAGCCTTGCGGCTCGTGGACTTTACCACCGGTCACGAATTGCACGTTGCCCTGAAGTATATTAAATTATTCGCTCTTACCGATTGAAAGGAAGCCGCCCTCATTTGCTCTGAGGAGAACACCGATACCAATATTCTTACGAGTGCCTTCCTTATCGATGTAGATCTCACCTGTCTCAACAAGAGACTTGGCAATCTTTGTAACCTCATCCTTGAACTGAAGAAGCTGTCTTCTGTCTCTAGATGAAAGCTTGAACATATACTGGTTCTTTGAGCTGATAAGAAGGATACTGAATGAATGAACATCCTTCTTGGTCTCTCTGATTCCCGAACCGATCATACGGCTGTTTGCGATGATGATCTCTGCATCATCGATTGGAAGATACTCAGAAAGGATCAGCTTGTAGATCTTAAGGTAATCATCCTCAGATGCAACCTTTACAGGAAGCTCTGCAACTGCAAACTCAATAACCGAATCCGCGATCTTGATGTTACCGCCGTCATCATTGATTGTAGCTGTACACTGTCTTGGAACGATAAGTCTGAAGAACTTATTCTCGATAACCTTCTCGCCCTCGATAGGCTCCTTGATAACTAATTCAGGGAATGCCTTCTCCAGCTTGTTCATAGAAATGATAGCTGAATCATCACCTGTCTCAGCTGTATCCATGAGTACATCATAGAGCTGCTGGATCTGAGGTGTAACGTACTTAACCATTTCAACGAGCTTATCAACAGCAGGTACGTAAGCCATAGCTGCATTTTCGAGGAACAGATTGATTGCCTGCTCATCTGTGATGCCCTTGCTTCTCTTATACTCGATAACCTTGAAGAGGTTCTCTTTGTCGAAGCCTTCGTAATGCTGATCGTAAGCCTTTTCAAAATACTTAAGAGACTGGATCTCACCCTTGAAGTTAGGATCTGCTTCATTTCTCTGATAGATCTTACCAAGCTCGTAAGCAGCCTGTGTGCTTCCAAGTCCGAGTGCTTCAAGGAATGCCTTTTCAACCTCGTAGCTGTTTGCTATATAGAAAATCTGACTCTGCTTCATAAGAGCAACCTTAAGTGCGGTAGCTCCGCTTCCTGCAGCGACAGCTCTCTCCCATTTCTCGATAGATGCCTGAAGGTCTTCACCCTTAAGGTCCTCAAGGTCCTTAATGTATGCCTCAGCCTCTCTGATACCGTTGTCCTTGGCCTTCTTGAAATACTGAAGTGCCTTGGCACCGTCTCTCTGTGATCTGAGAAGTCCGTAATAGTAGAAACGTCCGAGATAGAAAGGAACACGTCTGTGTCCGAGTCTCTCAGCATTTTCATACCAGTTAAGTGCCTTCATGTAATCCTTAAGCTGCTGGTCGTATATGTTACCCATGAGGAACGCAAGCTCAGGATCCTTTGTAGCATCGAAGAGCTGTTTAGCGTAGCTGATAGTCTTCTCGATATCACGATATGGAGAATCCTCATCATAGTAAAGATCTATGAGCAGGTAACTTGCCTTGATGGAACCAAGCTTAAGTGCCTGCTTTGCAGCTGCCATGGCTCCTTCGTAATCTTCAAGGTAGTAGCAGTAGATTGCTTCACTGTAATACTGATTGTCCTTACGGTTAAGGCTCTGATCAGAAACTCTTGTAGGGTTAACAAATGCAAATGAGTTTGCTGTCTCGAAGATGATCTCTTCGTACTGCTCGATGATCTCCATCGTAGCACACACAAATCTCATGCAGGCAAGTCTTCTTCCCTGATAGAATGCAAATGTAACGATACCCTTGTTCATACCCTTGTGATAGAAGGTTGTACATATACCGTCTGCATACTCTGTGATATATGACTTAAGCTGAAGCTCTTCATCAAAGGCATCATTGCAGTATCTGAGGTAATTTTCAAGAGTCTTCTTGGAATCACGAGGGATACTGTCATAGGAAACATACATTTCGAAATCCTTATAAGTAAGGTTCGGTGCGTAATATTCCTCATCTGTTTCTTCATTTATTGTCTTTACCCAGTCCTTAGGAAGCTTGTGGATATATCCGTCGATCTGGTTATGTACGTATGTGTACTGATACTGAAGCTTAGCAGGGTCGATAGCCTTGTAACGAGGCTCCTTACCCTTCTCCTTACGCTTTTCAGAGATCTCTGAATATATCTTGTCCTTCTCTTCGAACTCGATACTGTCTGTATGCTTACTTGCGTATTCAACTCTTTCATATGCGGACTGAGCCTTGTCATCGCCCATATCTGCAAGACGTCTGTACCACATCATAGCCTTCTCGAGATCGACCGGAATAACGTTCTCACTCTTATTACCGTACTGGTCAACTCTTGAAAGACCGTTCTCATATATAGAACCAAGGTTCATATATGCAGGCTTGATACCCTTCTCAGCCGCCTTCTGGAAGAATGTAATGGCCTTGGCAAAATTCTGAGTCTCAAGATGCATCTTGGCAACCTTGTAGATCATATCGCCATCATTAGTCATATTCGTATACTTCTCATAATAACCGGCAGCCTTGCTGAGATCTTTATCAATAGTCGAATTGCTGTATTTACCGGTTTCATAAAATTCACCAAGGATCTTAAGACAGTCTGTACCCAGCTGCTTATAGCTTTCGTCCATAAATCCAATATCAGCAATCTTTTCAAGGATCTCCACTGCCTCGAGTCCGTTAGCATTCTCCATAAGGTTCATAGCCTTATCATACTGAAGCTCAGTACTGCTCTTATTGGACTGCTTCTTGCCGATATTTGAAATAAAAGGAATTTTCTCTTTGAGATTACTGAAAAAACCCATTACTTACACCCTCCGTCACTCTGAGATTTATATTATCCTGACCGCCCCACATGACTAGTCATACAAAAAGTATTTTAACACAAAACAAAGCCACATGCAATAAAGCAAGTGACTTTGTTTTACATTTTTTATTCAACTTCGGATCATTCTTGATGGTCCGGTCAATATGCTATGTTATGCAACGGTACTCATATATCTGACAACCGCATCAACTGCCTGCTCCTCGTCAGTTCCATCTGCTTCTATACAGATCTCTTCATCATTATGAAGGCCCAGGCTCATCATACCCATAATGCTCTTGGCATTGATCTTCTTGTTTCCTGAAATAAGAAATATAGTACTCTCGTACTGGCTGGCTGTCTGAACTATCTCTGCAACAGGCCTAGCTTCAACGTAATTTGGTAATTTAACAGTGAATTTTGCGCTTGTCATACTCGTATATTTCCCTTCGTAAATAATAATGAAAATAGCTACCCTTCGCTTCCCAGTCTGTCAGCTATCATGCTGATCCTTCTTAGCCTGTGGTTAACTCCCGACTTCCCTATCGGAGGATCAACCAGCTCTCCAAGCTCTTTTAGCGAAAGCAGCGGATTCTCTGCTCTGAGTTCCGCTATGACTCTGAGTGAATCCGGAAGATATTCACGTCCCCTCGTTTTTGTAATGTAATCAATATCTTCCATCTGCTTGACTGCCGCTCCGGCTATCCTGCCGATATTAGCTGTCTCACAGTTAACCTCGCGGTTAATGGAGTTCCTGATATCCTTTACTATCCTCATATTTTCAAATGACATGAGTGATCCTGATGCTTCGATAACGCTGAGAATGTTCGATATCTCATCACCATCCTTAAGATATACAACGAAGCTTCCTCTTCGTTCTACTCTCTTAGGTGAAATATCAAAACTTTTCATAACTTCCATGATCTGAACCGTTTTTTCCTCATCCGGAAGATCCAGTTCAAAATGATGTTTTTTTTCAGGAGATGAAATCGATCCTACCGCAAGAAAAACTCCCCTTAAAAATGCTCTCTTGCAGCAGCTTCTCTGAAAAACAACATTATCAACAGATAAAATGCCGTCTTCCTCACGAAGCTTCAACGTTTTTATGATCTCGTCAGCAAGGATGTCGCTGAGCTCCAGAATATTGATCCCACTACTCATAGATGTATACATCATTTCCGGAGCAATGTCAAAAGTTTTTCTAAGCAGTCTGCAAATTTTGTTAAAAACTACCTCATTTTCTATCCTTATCAGGATTTTTTTGTCAAAATATTTACCTAAAAGGGAGACAAGTCCCGCGAGTTCAGCTATCCTGCAATGCTGTGCATGAGGCTGGATCTCGGAAAGCTCCAGTTTTAAATCTGCGGAAAATGACATTACGCTTCTCCCTTAACATACTTATCATTAACTATATCTCTGTGGAAGAGATGAACAGAATACGGAAGACTCTTCATCCTCTCACCGAGAAGATTTGCTATAGTAACAGATCTGTGTCTTCCGCCCGTACAGCCTATGGCTATAACGAACTGATGGCGTCCCTCCTTCTTAAGAAACTGCGGAATTACAAACGAGAAGAGCTGCATAAGTCCATCCAAAAATCTTTCTCCGTCTCCACCGGCCATAACGTATTCCTGAACCGCTTTATCGTCTCCGGTCATTTTTCTGAGAGTCGTATCATAATACGGATTAGGAAGGAATCTTGCATCTATAACGTAATCCGCCTCTGCCGGGATACCGAATTTGTATCCGAAGGACATTACTGTTACCACCATGCTGTTATAGGCCTTCTCCTCCTCATAGATAGCTTCTATCTCATGCTTCAGATCTCTGGCAAGCAGCATGATTGTGTCTATAACATAGTCTGCAGTTTCTCGCAGAAATGCAACCTTTTTCCTCTCAAGCGCAATACCGTCCTCAACTCTTCCGAGCACCGCAAGAGGATGCTCACGTCTGGTCTCCTTGTATCTTTTTACAAGAGTCGTGTTATTTGCATCAAGGAACATTATCTCATAATGAAAGTTATTCATTTTGAGTCTGAGAAGCACCTCAGACAAAGCGTCCAAGGCTTCTCCGTTTCTTGCATCTATTCCGAGAGCTACTTTATCAGGCGTAAAGCTCTTATCCGCCATTATCTCAGTGAATCTTTCTATAAGCTGCACCGGAAGATTATCAACGCAGAAATATCCAAAATCTTCGAATGTTCTAAGTGCCGTGGACTTTCC
>ONVE01000226.1 GCA_900321215.1 uncultured Eubacterium sp.
GCTTGGAGCTACTTCATTTATTATTAGTGCGATTCTGATCGTTGTTCTTATGTGCCGGGTTGTTATAATGTTTAAAGATAAGGATGACAAGTTTGGTGTCATCATCCCGGTGATAAGCTCGGTCATCATAGTAACTTCGGTAATTGCAGACATTTATCTGAAGGAAAATCCGTTTATATCATTTTTAACGGTTGCCATAGTATTCAGTACGACCTTCTATTACATCTGGCTGCATCTTCAGTTTGAACGTGAACATGAAGATGCGCTTATCACAGAACAGAAAATGCAGATTATGGTATCTCAGATACAGCCGCATTTCTTGTACAATACGCTGTCAACCATACAGGCACTTTGTCGAATTGATCCGGACAAGGCCTTCGATACAGCAGGCAAATTCGGTATATACCTCAGGCAGAATATTGATTCTCTGGGCCAGAAGGATATGATACCATTTATCAAGGAATTAGAGCATACGCAGGTATATGCGGAGATCGAGCAGATAAGATTTCCGAATATCACTCTGACATATGATATACAATATAATGATTTCAGTATTCCGGTGCTGACGGTTCAGCCGATAGTGGAAAATGCCATAAGACACGGCGTGAGGATCAGGGAAAAAGGCCTGGTAAACATTTCCACAAGGAAGATTGAAGATCATGTAGAGATAGTGATCAGCGATAACGGTATCGGTTTTGACGTGACGGATGTTCAGAAATCCGACAGAAGCCATATCGGAATGCAGAATGTTAGAGACCGTCTTATGGAGCTCTGCAACGGTACCTTTGAAGTAAATAGTAAGATTTACGAAGGAACCACTGTTACCATATGTATTCCGCTGACTGATGCAGAAAAAAATGACATTTAAGAGGGATAAATGAGAGTAGTTTGTGTTGATGATGAAAAACTCATAATGGAGCTTACAGTTTCACTTTGCAGGGAGATATCCATGATAGACGATGCTTGTGGATTCACCAACGCAAAGGAGGCTCTAAAATATATAGCAGAGAATAAGGTGGATGTGGCCCTTCTCGATATAGATATGCCGGATATGTCGGGAATACGTCTTGCAGCGGAGCTGAAAAAGCTCAGTCCAGATACGGCGGTGATCTTCCTTACTGGCTACAGTAAATATGCGGTAGATGCTTTTGCGGTGCATGCCACAGGCTATCTTCTGAAACCGATCAGCGTCGAGGCACTTAAGAAGGAGATAGAATACGCGGGCTCAAGGTTTGGAGGAGGATATCCTTCGAAGATGACCTCACGTATCTCTGTGGAAACATTTGGCAATTTCGATGTATATGTAGATGGTAAAATGGTATATTTCAGCCGCTCAAAGGCAAAGGAGCTGCTGGCGTATCTGATAGACAAGAAGGGCGGCAGCATTACAAGAAATAATATCTTCGCGGCTCTCTGGGAGGAAGGCATATATGACAGATCCAAGCAGAAGCAGCTCGATGTAGTCATAAGAAGCCTTAAGGAAACTCTGAATGAGTACGGTATTAGCGATATACTGAGTATTCAGGGCGGTGCCCTTCGTATCAATCCGGAGCTTATGGACTGCGATATGTATCGTTTTCTTGACGGTGATGCTCAGGCAATCAATTCCTTCCGCGGCGAGTATATGAGCTCCTATGCGTGGGCGGAAATAACGGAAGGCTTCATGACAAGCCGCATACAAAGTAATAAAAAATGATAACCAATTATAAATATTAGGTATAGTCCTAAAGGGCGATAATCGCCGCAGGAATAGTGTTTTTCAGGATGAACCGTGTTATACTGCTAACATAAATAATAAGATGAAATAATTCATATCAGGAGGATATCATGGAAGAAGTAGTTGAATTCTTAAAGAATGCAGGATGTTATTTTCTGGCAACCGTTGAGGGAGACCAGCCAAGAGTAAGACCTTTTGGAACCATCAATCTGTTCGATGGAAAGCTTTATATCCAGACAGGAAAGGTTAAGAACGTTTCAAAGCAGATTCACGCTAATCCAAAGGCAGAGATAAGTGCATTTAAGGATGGAGAGTGGATAAGAATAACAGGAGAGCTTGCTCTCGATGACAGAAGAGAAGCAAGAGCATCAATGCTTGACGCATATCCAAACCTTAGAGCTATGTATTCAGAGGATGACGGAAATACAGAAGTATTCTATTTTAAGTCAGGAACAGCAACATTTTATTCGTTCACAAGCGAACCAAAAACTGTTGAACTGTAGATAAATATATATGATCCCGGAAGCTTTGAAAAAGTAATATAAAACATAAAGAGAAGCCGGGAACACCGGAAAACTTAAAATAACCGAAAAAATATAAGCGCAGCAGTATATTTTACTGCCGCGCTTTTATTAATTCTGCTTCAGTATCTCAGTAATCTTTTTCGATAAGGATCTTAATTCATCGATCGTTTTACTGTGATTGCTTTCGATGTAGTCAAGTCTTCCTTCTGCGGCTGCATTTTCAAGGCCGAGTGCGGATTCATACATTTCCATCGAGCCTATTGTCTTGGATGTACTCTTTATAGAGTGTATAAGTATTTTATAGGCTTTGAGATCTCCTTCAGCAAGGAAATCCTCAAGCTTTGATATCTTATCCTCGGCAGAAGAGCTGTAGTCATTTAGAAGCTCCAGATAGAAGGCTTCGTCACCGCCGCAGTATATAAGTGCGTCATTCGTTTTAAGACCTATAGCAGTAAATGCAGCTATTCCCTCTATACGGTCTGAATTGCTGGCTGGTTGACAATCTGAATCAGCGTCAAAATCCATTCTGAATTCATCCGTTTCTGCCGCATCATCTTTTTTCAAATCCGCCTTATCAGAAGGGGAATCACTTTTCTTCACATCCACCGCATCACCTGAAGCGGCATCATCAGCTTCTCCGCTTCCATATACTATCAGCTTTTCAGGAAGATACTTCTTCAGCATGCTTTCAAGGTCTGAAATATTGATCGGCTTTGAGAGATAGCTGTCAAAGCCTGCATCGAGATACTGCTCGCGGGCGCCGACAACTGCATTTGCGGTAAGGGCGATGATCCTTGTATCGCCGGTCAGTGAAGCGTCCTTCAGAGCCTTCAGCGTCTCTATACCATCCATCTTCGGCATCATGTGATCGAGGAAGAGGATATCGTAGCGGTTCTTCTTCATGAGCTCTATAGTTTCACTGCCGGAAGCACAAAGATCAGGAGTGATATTAAAAAGCTTCAGAAGATTATTTGCAACCTTAAGGTTCATTTCGTTATCGTCTGTTATAAGGATGCGGGCTGCCGGAGCAGTGAATCCAACATTTGAAGATA
>ONVE01000224.1 GCA_900321215.1 uncultured Eubacterium sp.
ATCGGTGAAGGAACTAAGCATTTTGATGTGAAGCAGTTTGGTGCGGACTATGCATATACAGTTGACGGCGGCGAGCTCGGTGAGCTTGAATATGAGAATTTCAATGCTGCGGCTGCTGTGATAAAGGTCCACGGACTTAATGTACATCCGGGTGAGGCAAAGAATAAAATGTTAAATGCCATCCGTGTTGCAGCGGAATTCGACAGCCTGCTTCCGGAGCGTGAAAGACCTGAATATACCGAAGGCTATGAGGGCTTCTGCCATCTGATGAAGATTGGCGGAAATGTTGAAGAAGCCGTCCTCGAGTATATTATCAGAGATCACGACAGAGAAAAGTTTGAAGCGAAGAAAGAAAATATGAAGAGAATCGCAGCTCTTTTAAATGAAAAGTATAAGCTTTTCCTGGACGAGGCAGTGAGTCTTTCTATCCGTGATCAGTATTTCAATATGAGAGAAAAGATAGAACCGGATAATCTCTTTCTTATAGAGAATGCCAGAAAAGCCATGACAGAGCTTGGCATAACTCCGAAGATCAGTCCTATAAGAGGCGGTACTGATGGAGCAAATCTGTCATTTATGGGTGTACCTTGCCCGAATCTCTGTGCCGGAGGACATAATTTCCACGGTAAATATGAGTATGTATGCGTAGAATCAATGATCAAAATATATGAGCTGTTACTTAAATTATCATGTCTTAAGCCGGAGTTATAATGATTTAAGAAATGGAAGTACTTTATGAAAGTAATGCTCAGATTTTTAAAAAAATACTGGTACTTTGCGTTCCTGGCGTCCTTATTCATGGTAGGAGAGGTAGTCGTTGACCTTTTTCAGCCGAAAATGATGCAGAAGATAGTCGATGAAGGAATCCTCGGAATAGGAAACGGCGGTAATTCGGACGTACATCTTGTGGTTGTAACCGGTATCAAAATGATACTTGTGGTACTGGCAGGGTGTCTTTCAGGTGTATTATCGGCTGTATTTACGAATATCGCAGGCCAGAATTTTGGAAATGACATAAGAAAATACTGCTTCAGGAGGATAATGCATTTCTCCTTTGAGCAGACGGATGATTTCACAACAGGATCGCTTGTAACAAGGATTACAAATGATGTGACTCAGCTGCAGCAGCTTGTTATGCAGGTAGTAAGAGGCTTTGTCAGATGCCTCATGTTCTTTATCGGCGGAACGATCGCACTCCTTTCACTGAATCTGTCATTTGGCGTTGTGATAGCATGTGCATTTCCGCTGATCATTCTGCACATAATCTTTGTTGTCTGGAAAACAAATCCACTCTTTCTTCTGCTTCAGAAGATGCTTGATAAAATGAATACGATCATGCAGGAAAATGTAGCCGGCAACCGTGTTGTAAAGGCATTTGTTCAGGAGGAGAGGGAGAAGAAGAGATTCGGAAAAGCAAGTAAGGATCTTGTTGATACTCAGTTCAAGGTGCAGATAATGCTTTCTTTCCTGCGTCCGGTCATGAATATAGTCCTTAACGCAGCGGTAGTAGGCATCATTTATATCGGTTCGATCCAGGTAAAGTCCGGGGATATCGCACCGGGAGCTGTAATGGCTGCTATAACTTATATTTCACAGATCTTAAACGGAATGATGATGCTTGCCATGATCTTCCAGACACTTTCAAGAGGTATAGTTTCAGCAAAACGTCTTGAAGAGATAGTTGTCAGTGAGCCTGTGATAAAGGATGGCGAGAGGAGTCCGGAGAAGAAGGCAGGAGGAACCATAAGCTTCAGAAATGTAAGCTTCACCTATCCGGATAACGGAGTAAAGGTTTTAAATGATATAAATCTTGATATACAAAAGGGCGAGACGGTAGCGGTTATCGGTGCGACCGGCAGCGGCAAGACCTCGCTCGTGAATCTGATACCGAGATTTTATGATGTGACAGAGGGAGAGATCCTTGTCGATGGCGTAAATGTACGTGATTACAGATTGAATGATCTTAGAAACAGGATTACGGTGTGCCTTCAGAAGAGTGAGCTTTTCAGTACGACCATCAGGGATAATATCGCGATCGGAAGACGTGATGCGACTGAAGAAGAGATAAAAAAGGCTGCTGTAGCGGCACAGGCGGATGAATTTATAGTCAGGCAGAAGGACGGCTATGATACAAAGGTTGCCGAGGGAGGCATGAGCCTTTCGGGCGGACAGAAGCAGAGGATAGCCATAAGCAGAGCGCTTCTTAGAAAGAGTGAGATACTTATATTTGACGATTCGACGAGTGCCCTTGACCTTAAGACCGAGGCAAAGCTTTATGAGGCACTGAATGAAAACTATAAGGATGTTACAAAGATCATTATAGCCCAGAGGATTGCTTCGATAAAGAATGCAGACCGTATCGTTGTTCTTGATGGCGGAAGTATAGCTGCTGTAGGAACTCATGAGGAGCTCCTTAAGGAAAATGATGTTTACAAGGATATATACGAGTCCCAGCTTAAGTCGCAGGACGAAGAGAGGGGAGGTGCAGCTGTATGAGTCAGCCAAAACCAACCTCGGCTCTTATAGAAAGAGGCTTCAGACCGGGAAACCGTCCGGGAAATATGGGCGCTCCTGTTGAGAAGGCAAAGGACAGAAAAAAGACTCTCAGGAGACTGATAAGATTCTTCAGACCTGAGCTTCTGTCGGTCATAATACTTGCGGTGGTAGTTGTGATCACGGTTATAGCAAGCGTTACTGCGCCGGGCTTTCAGAGTAATGCGATAGATGATATAGTAGTCGGAAAATATGGAGAGCTTCCGAAGCTCCTTATACTGATACTGGTGATCTATGCCATCCACGGAGGAGCAACCCTGCTGCAGGGCTTTATCTCGGCAAGACTTTCGCAGAAGATAATAGACAGACTGCGTAATCAGCTTTTTGACAAGATAGTCAATCTGCCTATTTCATATATTGATACACATTCGCACGGTGATATAATGAGCCGTATGACAAATGATGCAGAGAACGTTTCAAATGTCATAAGCCAGTCATTATCATCGCTTTTCTCAGGAATACTTACTCTTGTCGGAACACTGATAGTAATGATGAGCTACAGTGTCGGGCTGACACTTCTTACCTGCGTTACAGTTATTCTCACGGTTGTTGTGACAAAGGTAATGTCTCATTATATGAGAAAGCTTTATCTTAAGAGGCAGATACTTCTCGGCGAGCTGAATGGAATAGTTGAAGAGAAGGTTACGGATATAAAAACCGTAACCGCATATAATCTTCAGGAGGAGAC
>ONVE01000223.1 GCA_900321215.1 uncultured Eubacterium sp.
AGATGATGTTGTTGCTATCATGGTAGAGCCTGTTCAGGGCGAAGGCGGAGTATATCCTGCAGATAAGGAATTCCTTCAGGGACTCAGGAAACTCTGCGATGAGAAGAAAATGCTTCTTATATTTGACGAAGTACAGACCGGATGGGGACGTACAGGAGATATAATGGCTTATATGACATACGGCGTTAAGCCTGATATCGTAACTATGGCTAAGGCTATGGGCGGCGGTATGCCAATCGGTGCTATGTGCTCTTCTGAGAAGATCATGAGTACATTTGGCCCTGGAGCTCATGGAACAACATTTGGCGGAAACCCTGTAAGCTGTGCAGCAGCTTACGCACAGATCGAAGAGCTTCTCGAGAAGAAGCTTCCTGAAAATGCAAAGGAAGTAGGCGCATACCTTAGGGAGAAGGCAAGTACACTTCCTCATGTTAAGGAGGTTCGTGGACTCGGACTTATCACCGGTATTGAATTTGATGTTCCTATCGCAAATGAACTTAAATACACCTGCGCAGAGAAGAAGTATCTTCTTATGACAGCGGTTCGTCCTGCAGTTGTACGTATGGTACCACCGCTTATTGCTTCAAAAGAAGACTGTGATAAAGCTATTGAGATAATGAAGGATACCATAAACGAGATAGCAGGCTGACCTACGGGAAAGTCGGCAGAAATCCAAACGGCAGATGAAAAGTAAGCGCTTTATTTATAAACTGAATAGTATCTTACTGGCATGGGCATGTATCATTACATGCCTGTTTGCTGTGCCATTTAAAGGTGATGAGAGAAAGGTGTGGGCGGAGGAAAATCCGGAAGATCATTTCATCACTTCAAAATATATTTCCACACTCTTTACCCAGGAGAACGGACTGGGAAGTAATGAAGTAAACTGCGTATACCAGACGGCTTCCGGCTATATATGGGTAGGTACCGATGGCGGTCTTTACAGATATGACGGAAATGAATTTAAGGTATTTAATCTCTGGGATACTGAGAAGGATGATGTTTACTGCGTAAACTCTCTCTTCCAGGACAGCAGCGGAAGACTCTGGATAGCCACGAATAATTACGGACTTTTCTACAAGAAGGGAAATGATATGCATCATTTTTCTTCTGATTACTACAATGGTATCAAGACGATCTATGATGTCTGTGAATCAGATGACGGAACTATATTTGTCGCATCTGCAAATGGACTTTATACGGTTGACGAGTCAACGCTTGTTCTTAGAGCGGATGATGATTTTACAGGCGTTGCTATAAATAAGCTTAAAAGCTTTAACAGCAAGATCTGGGGAATATCAGAGAAGAATACCTTATTTAATATCAGCTTTTCTGTTGACGGCTCCAGCATCATCAGATCTGTGACGGCAGAGGAGGCCGGTCTTGATGAACTGTCATGTCTTGAAGCGGATAAGGAGTATATTTATGCAGGCTCCTTCAGTGGAAAGATCATTCGTATGGAAAGCCTCAGTAGTATAGAGAAGCTTCCTTCCGGCGATTACGGTATAAACGCTCTCTACAAAAATGGTAATACTCTCTATGTATGTACCGATAATGGACTTGGATATATCGGATCGGATGATGCATTTCATAATATCACTGACTTGAAGATCGACAGCTACATCACTTCGATGATGGTTGACTATGAGGGAAGCATCTGGCTTTCTTCCAACAGAAACGGACTTCTTCATCTCGGTATCAGTAAATTCCAGGATTTCACAGCCAGATATCATTTGCCTGAAAATTCGGTAAACTGCGTAAAGGCAGTAAACTCTTATAAATATGTCTGTACAGATGAAGGACTTATCATACTTGATTATAAGGGCAATATGAAGTCTAACAGCCTGACAGATATACTTACAGGCGTCGGCGTAAATAATGTTATTAAGGACAGCAAGGGAAATGTCTGGGTCAGCACCTTCCGTCGTTTCGGTGTTATCAAATGGAATGGAAACAGTGCACCTAAATATTTCGGCAGGGCTGCAAATCTTCCTTCAAACCAGATAAACAGTATCATTGAGTTAAAGAACGGAGATATAGCGGTTGCTACGAGCGAGGGTATAGGCATCATTTCCGGTGATACGGTGGTTACAACCTATACTCAGGAGAGCGGACTTGCTTATCCTAATATCACATCACTCTGCGAGGATGACAGAGGAAGACTTATCGCCGGATCGGATGGCGGCGGACTGTATGTTATCAGCGGCAATTATATCAAGAATTATACGACTAAGCAGGGACTTACCTCTGATGTTGTAACCTGCATCGAGAAGGGTGAATCAGGTTATTACATCGGTACTGATAACGGTATCTCTTATTTCGGAGATTCGGTAAGAGCACTCAGCAGTATAGATTTCTCAAACAACGTTTATGATGTTGTCATTAAAAATGATGATGTCTGGGTCGTAGGCTCCAAGGGTGTTCTTAGAACAAATGAGGCAGAGCTTCTCGGCGCAAATGGTATATCATCAAGATACCTGGCCAGAGGCGATGGACTTGTTAAGTCAATAACCAATACAGAGGGCTCCCTTCTGGATGATAACGGAATACTGTATATCTGCTGTACCAATGGTATAGAGACTATAGATACAAATAATATTAAGTTAAATGAAGCAGCTCCGAGACTTACTGTTTCCGAGATCGATGTAGACGGCAAGGTTTACTATTTTGACGAGATCGGCGGAAGCCTTACGATACCTGCAAAGACCAACAAGATCACTATCACCTTCGGTGTTATGACCTATGTTAACAGAGAAAACCTTGAGGTAAGCTACATACTTGAGGGCTTCGATCCGGAGCGTATCGTTATTTCCGGAAACTCGCCTATGCAGGCAGTTTATACCAACCTTGAGGGCGGAAAGTATAACTTCTCTCTGTTTGCTGTAAATGCTGATGGAACGAAGAGTGACAGTACCATGACATTTACGATTGAAAAGGAATTCGGCTTCTTTGAGAGAAAGGCAGTAAGAATATCGCTTATCGTACTGCTTGGCATACTTTTCCTTCTTGCGGTATTTTTGTTCATTAAATTCCGTAAAGCTCTTCTCGGTAAGAACAGAGAGCTTGCAAGACTTGCCAAGGAGCATGAGGATACTGTCAAATCAAGTACTGCGAAGAACGACTATCTTGCAAATATCAGTAACGAGATCAAGATCCCTATAAATGCCATAGTAAGCATGACCGAAAATATCATCAGCAATGGCACAAGAAGCATTGAGGAGCAGGAAAGCCTTAAGAATATCGTCATTCAGAGTAAAGAGATAATAAATAAGGTTGACGGTATCATTAGACTTGCAAAGCTTGAGTCCGGTAAGGAGACTGCGAATAATTCACCGTACTCAATTACAACTCTTGTATGCGACCTCTCTGACAGTATGATCAATCTGGTGGATAACAGACCTATCAAGTTCTTTGTTGAGCTTGGCAGCGATATTCCTGACATTCTGATAGGTGATTATGAGAAGATACGTTCTGTGCTCATGTTCATACTTGACAATGCACAGAAATATACAAGAGAAGGCTCTATAACACTTACTGTAGACTGCTACGAGTACAGTGATCAGAAGCAGGATAGAATGTTCAATCTTGTATTTGCGGTGACGGATACAGGTATCGGTATCAGAAAGGACCGCCTCGATCATTTATTCGAGGTTTATAATATCAACAGCAACAAGCAGGAGTCAGGCTATCCGGGAACCGGTATAGGCCTTGCCATCGCAAAGAAGCTTGCAGATGTTGTGGGCGGAGATATCGATGTTGAAAGCACCTATGGTGTAGGTTCTACATTTACATTTTCTCTTCTTCAGAAGAGACCGGAGGGCAGTATTTATCAGTCTCAGGTTGATGCAGACGTTATCGAGCTTGTATCAACAGAAGAGGCAGAGCAGATGTGGGCTCCTGAGGTAAGCGTACTCTTCGTTGATGATGTGGAGCTGAATGCGACTGTAGCGGTTGGCATCATGAACCAGATGGAGATCAAGTGCGATATAGCTTCATCCGGCGTAAATGCTATCGATATGGTCATGAATAATGAATATGACATGGTACTCATGGATATGGTCATGCCGGTTATGAACGGAACGGACACCATGAAGGAGATAAGAGATCTCGGAGACGAGAAATATCTTGAGCTTCCTATCATCGCCATGACAGAAAATGTTATAAATGAAGACCGTGATAAGTTAAGAGAAGAAGGCTTTACAGATGTTATACTTAAGCCTCTCGACAGAAGGACTCTTGCAACTCTTATCATGAATAACGTTGAGAGAAGCAAGGTTAAATATAAGACCTCTGATATGAGTCAGTATATCAAGGAGTCAAGATACAGCGAGGGACTTGAGAAGCTGTCCGAGATCCTTGAGGTTACAAAGATCCTTGAGAAGATCGGCGGAAATATAGACGTTTACAATAAGATGATCACAAGCTTTTACAGCAGAAATAAAAATGTCCGTGAAGAGCTGAGGATCAAATTTGAAGCTGATTATAGAGGCTTCAGAAACAGAATGCATGGTATCAGGACCAGCAGCGGTAATATCGGTGCTGTATCGATAGCGAGTGTTGCTTCTACATTTGAGGCGGCTATAAATATCGGCAACAAGAGCTACGTAAGCGATAATCTTGACGGCTTCCTTGAATCTATGCAGGAGATAGTTGATACGATCGGAGAATATATCTCCTTCGTTGAGACAAGAAAGGGTATCACGGATACGGAATTTGCCGAGAAGAACGGTCCTGCGTACGAAGAGCAGACCGAGGCGGAGAAGCCTGCTGAAGAAGAAAATGCTGCAGCATCAGGAGAGAGTACCGAAGCTTATACTGAGGGAAATGGCATAAGTGATCCTTACCTAGAAGCTGAAGGCGCGGGCACAGAGGCTGAAGGCGATGTGTCAGAGGATGCGGCAGTAGATACGGCCGGTGATGAAATTCCGGAGGAATCATTTGATACTCTGGACATCGATATACTTTTACAGATCAACAGATTTGCTGAAGATAAGGATATAGATAAGGTTGAAGGACTATTCGGAGAGTTATCTGATGGAAAGCATTCCGGGGACGATACAGATTTCCTTGGGGTTCTCAGAGAAAATATCGAAGGAAAGAACTTTGAAGCAATAAGCGAGCTCGTTCATACATATATTGATCTTAAGAGCTGAAGCTTAGACAGTTGATCAATGATTTAAATACTGATACGTAGCGTTTTTTAACAGAGGACGCTACGTATCAGTGTTTTTTTATGGTGATTTATGTATTTTATTTTATACAATTTAATATATTTACAAGTTGTATAAAATATCATATATTGAAGCTGCAAGGATGGTATTCGAAAGAAGCTATACCCGTTAATTTAATAGCTGACATAATAAGGCATACTTTCATTTTATTACTAAACATCTGACCGGATACGGCAGTAAAATGAAAGGTGGTGATGGTATGAGGATTGGATTTATCGGAGCAGGCAAGGTTGGCTGTACTCTTGGTAAGTACCTGAAGACGAATGGAAGAACAGTCTCGGGATACTTCAGCAGAAACAGCGTTCACGCCAGGGAAGCCGCGGAGTTTACTGATACTTTGTACTATGAAAGAATTAATGACCTTATTGATGAAAGTGATGCAGTTATAATTACTGTCAGCGACAATGCAATACCTCTTATCTATGAAAGCCTTGATAAGAACAGGCTTAGAGGTAAGGTCATCGCTCATACCAGCGGGGCCATGTCATCATCAGTTTTTACTGATTCAGAGAATTACGGATTCTATTCTTATTCAATCCATCCTGTATACGCGGTGAATGACAGATTCACGTCGTATGAAAATTTTCAAAATGCATTTATAACAATTGAAGGAAGTGCCGGAAGGCTGGATGAAGTAACAGAGTATTTCAGATCTCTTGGAAATACTGTTGCGAATATTACCTCCGACAATAAAGTAAGATATCATGCAGCGGCTGTTTTTGCGAGCAATCTTGTATGCGGTCTTGTAGGAACTGCTGCAGATATGCTGATAAGCTGCGGATTTAAACCGGAAGACGCTGAAAAGGCTTTAAAGGGACTGTTCTTAGATAATGCTAAGGGCATTTCGGAGAGAGGACCTGTAGCACAGCTCACGGGACCGGTCGAAAGAAATGATACCGAAACCGTCAGAAAGCATCTGGCGAGTCTTACTCCGGAAGAGAAAAAGCTTTATATATCAGCTTCACTGTCTGCGGTTAAGCTGGCAGAGAAAAAGCATCCGGACAGGGACTATGAAGAGTTAAGGAAAATATTAGAAAATCATAGCTAAGCAGTAAGTGATCAGCGAGAAATCATTTGAGCAAAACATCTGGTGAGAAACATCTGATTAAAACATGTGGTTAGTGATCGGGGATAGATCGGATAAGGAGGAAAACTATGAAGAATACAGTTGTTACATTTAAGGAAATGAAGAAAAAGGGCGAGAAGATCTCTATGCTCACAGGATATGATTATTCAACAGCCAAGCTTCTTGATGAGGGCGGTATCAACGGAATCCTTGTTGGAGATTCACTCGGAAATGTAATGCTTGGTTATGAAGATACAGTTTCAGTTACAATGGAAGACATGATCCACCACGGCGCAGCAGTTGCAAGAGGAGCAAAAAACGCTCTCGTGGTAATCGATATGCCGTTCATGTCTTATCAGACAAGCGTTTATGACGCAGTAGTAAATGCAGGACGCCTTATGAAGGAAGGACGTGCAAATGCAGTTAAGCTTGAAGGCGGTGAAGAGGTTGCTGACGTTATCAAGGCTATCACAAGAGCCGGCATCCCTGTTATGGCTCATATCGGTCTTACTCCTCAGCATGTAAATGAATTCGGCGGCTACAAGGTTCAGGGTAAGGATGCTGAGACAGCCAAGAAGCTTCTGAAAGACGCCAAGGCAGTTGAGGAAGCAGGCGCATTTGCAGTAACTCTTGAGTGCGTTCCTTCAAAGCTTGCCGAGATCGTTACTAAGGAGCTTTCAATCCCGACCATCGGTATCGGTGCCGGTGCAGGATGCGACGGACAGATCCTTGTATATGCAGATATGCTTGCAATGTTCAGTGATTACAAGCCAAAGTTCGTTAAGCAGTTTGCAAATGTAAGAGAGATCATGGTAGATGCATTTAAGGCTTATGATGCAGAGGTCAAGAACGGTTCTTATCCGGCTCCTGAGCATGGATATGCTATAAGCGACGAAGTGCTTGAAAGACTTTATTAAAATTAAGTGGTTACTTAACTGAAAGTACGATATAATACTTCGGGCGGCATTTATAGCTGCCCGAGGTGATGATAAAAAATAAACGGAAAACTATTAGAAGAAATTATAAATATACTATGGAGGATCATAAAATGGATGTTGTTAAGACAATAGCAGAGGTAAGAGCACATGTTGCAGCATGGAGAAAGCAGGGTAAGTCAGTAGGACTTGTAACCACTATGGGTTATCTTCACGCAGGACACCAGTCACTTATCAAGAAGTCTGTTGAGGAAAATGACAAGACCGTTGTAACAATATTTGTAAATCCAATGCAGTTCGGACCTACAGAAGATCTTGAGAGCTATCCTAGAGATCTTGAGAAGGATACACAGCTTTGTAAGGAAACAGGTGCAAACCTTGTATTTGCACCAGAACCGGAAGAAATGTATGAGAAGGGCTTTGTTTCATACGTAGATATGAACGGACTTACCAATCATCTCTGCGGACTTTCAAGACCTGTTCATTTCAGAGGCGTTTGTACAGTAGTAAATAAATTCTTTAACATTGTTCAGCCTGACCGTGCATATTTCGGACAGAAGGATGCGCAGCAGCTTGCAGTAATCAAGAGAATGGTTAAGGATCTTAACATGAACCTTGAGATCGTAGGATGTCCTATAGTTCGTGAAGAGGACGGACTTGCAATGAGCTCTAGAAATACTTACATGGACGAGAAAGAGCGTAAGGCAGCTCTTATTCTCAGCCGTTCCCTCCTGCTCGGTAAGAAGATTATCAATGACGGCGAGACAAATCCTGCTAAGGTTACAGAGAAGATGAAGGAGCTTATCAATTCAGAGCCTATGGCTGATATCGATTATGTAGAGATCGTAAATAATGAGACGATGGAAGCTGTAGACAAGATCCAGGGCGAGATCCTCTGCGCTATCGCAGTTAAGATCAATAACAAGGTCAGACTCATCGATAACTTTATCATGAATGTAAGATAGTCATAGAAAGAACGAGGTAAAGATTATGCTTCTTAATGTTTTAAAAGGCAAGATCCACAGGGCTACAGTAGTGCAGGCCGAGCTCGATTATGTCGGAAGCATTACTATAGATGAAGAGCTCATGAAGGCAGCCGGAATAATGGAATATGAAAAGGTACAGGTTGTTGACGTGAATAACGGAAACAGACTTACCACCTATGTGATAGCCGGAGAAGCAGGCAGCGGCATGATCTGCCTTAACGGAGCAGCGGCACGCTGTGTATCTGCCGGAGACAAGGTTATCATCATGTGTTATGCGATCATGGATCCTGAAGAGTTTAAGGAGAATCCTCCTAAGGTGGTATTTGTTGATGACGACAACCACATTGTCCGCGTTACACGCTACGAAAAGCACGGACTTCTCACAGATGAAATGATCGAGGATTAAAAAGGAATCCTCATCGGTCAGATGATCTGGGATTAAGAGAGAAATTCTCATCAATCAGGTGATCTGGGATTAAGAGAGAAAGACTCATCGACCAGATGGCCTGAGACTAACTGTGGTTTTTTAATATATAAGGAGAATTGATATGATCAAGGGTAAGAAGATCATCCTCGGCATTTCCGGGGGAATAGCTGCATACAAAATGACAAATGTTGCGAGCATGCTTTATAAGCTTGGCGCTGACGTACATGTCATCATGACTAAGAATGCCTGCCAGTTTATTACACCGAAGACATTTGAGGTTCTTACCAAGAACAAGGTTTATGTGGATACATTTGATGAAACACCGGATGATGCGGTTAATGTTCCGCACATTTCACTCGGTCAGACAGCTGACTGCTTCCTGATAGCACCCGCTACTGCAAATATAATAGCAAAGCTTGCACACGGAATAGCTGACGACATGCTTACAACAACTGTACTTCCTGCAAGATGCCCGATGCTCATCTGCCCGTCAATGAACGGCTATATGCTTGAGAATCAGGTGGTTCAGGAGAATATAGAGATACTTGCGAAGAGAGGCTATAAGATCATTGAATCGGAATACGGAAATCTTGCCTGCGGCTATGAAGGAAAGGGCAAGCTTCCTAAAGAGGAGATCCTTGTAGAGCATATATTAAATGCTGTTGAATATGATCATGATATGGTTGGCAAAAAGGTAATGATCTCTGCCGGACCTACAGAAGAATCTCTTGATCCGGTACGTATACTTACGAATCATTCATCAGGGAAAATGGGCTTTGCACTCGCAAGGGTAGCTGCAAAAAGAGGCGCAGATGTAACACTTGTTACAGGTCCGGTAAATCTTTCAACTCCGCTCGGCGTTGAGAGAGTGGATATCGTATCTGCTGAAGATATGTATAATGAGATCACCAGCAGGGCACCTGAGAAGGATATCATCATTATGGCGGCTGCGATCGCGGATTATACTCCTGTCAGTGTTGCTGATAATAAGATCAAGAAGCAGGACGGTGATATGTCGATTCCTCTTAAGAGAACCAAGGATGTTCTTAAGGGACTCGGAGAGAACAAAAAGGAAGGACAGTTCATCTGCGGATTCTCTATGGAAACAGAAAATATGCTTGAGAATTCCAAGGCAAAGCTTGTTAAGAAAAATGCCGACATGATCTGCGCAAATAACCTTAAGGTTCCGGGAGCCGGTTACAAGGTTGATACAAATATCATAACAATCATCAAAAAGGACAGTGTGAGAGAGCTTCCTATCATGAGCAAGGATGAAGCGGCTTACGAGATCCTTAGTGAAATTATTGGGTAATTTTGATTGCATTTCTCCTGATAAACCGATATGATGAATACAGACGTTCCTGCGTGCAGGATGAACTTGTGCAAGAAGG
>ONVE01000222.1 GCA_900321215.1 uncultured Eubacterium sp.
CATTTTAAATGAGCTTGAATTAAAGAGCTTTCTTAAAAGATTTGAATTTAAGAAGGGTGGAAGCAGTGCCAAGGCGGAGTTAAAGACGGTTACTGTATCCGGTGATGAGGGAGCAGGAAGCGTTCTTGAGGCTGCAGAAAAATGCGGCGCAGCAGGCTTTAGTCCGGTATATGATGAAGATACGAATACTCTTATCGCAGCTGCTGTCGGAACTGCAGAAGCGGTATTTATTGTAAAAAATACAGATATTAAGGCACTTTACCGTGCACTGATAGATAGAAAGATATCGCTAAGCTTCATCAGCTTAAAGGAACATATCGATACTCTTGGCATACTTCTTGAGGATTATGCATTTGATATAAGCGTTGCGGCATATATCTTAAATCCTCTCAGAAATGGTTATGAATATAATGATATCGCAAGAGATTACTGCGACAGGATATTTGAGAGCAGGAAGGAGCTGATCGATAAGACAAGTATCAATCTTTTCTCTCTTGAGACAGAAAATGTTGTGAGATATCTTTCGTATGAAGCATTTACGGCTTATCATGCATTTTCGGCTGTTAAGGCAGAGCTTTCAGCTTCCGAAAAGCTGCTCGGACTGTATAGTGATATAGAATATCCTCTTATTTTCGTTTTAAATGATATGGAAAAGTCCGGTATAAGAATAGACGCCGAGAGCTTAAAGAGCTACGGTGATGAGCTGGGCGAGAGGATAAATGTACTTAAAAAAGATATTTACGGCTATGCCGGTGAGGAATTTAATATAAACTCAACCAAAAAGCTTGGAGAGATACTTTTTGAGAAGCTTGGACTTACGAGCGGTAAGAAGACTAAAACAGGATATTCGACAAATGTTGATGTCCTTACCAAGCTTAAGGACGAGCATCCGATAATCCCGGCGATACTTGAATACAGACAGCTTACAAAGCTTCTTTCAACTTATGTTGAGGGGCTTCTCGGATATATAAGAAATGACGGAAGGATACACAGTCATTTCAACCAGACTGTAACTGCTACCGGAAGGATCAGCAGTACTGAGCCGAACCTTCAGAATATACCTATGAGGAGCGGCATCGGAAGAGAGATGAGAAAGTCCTTTGTTCCAAAGGAAGGCTATGTATTTGTTGATGCCGATTATTCGCAGATCGAGCTTAAATGTATGGCACATCTTTCCAAGGATGAAAAGCTGATAGAAGCCTTCAGAGAAGGAAAGGATATACATACAATGACTGCTTCCAGGGTATTTAATGTACCGAAGGAAGAGGTGGATCCTGATATGAGAAGAAAGGCCAAGGCGGTAAACTTTGGCATCATTTACGGCATCAGCTCATTCGGACTCGGACAGGATCTGGATATCTCAAGAAAAGAAGCACAGGAATATATTGATAAATATTTTGAATCTTATCCGGGAGTTAAGAAATTCCTTGATGAGACGGTTGAAAATGCCAGGAAGAACGGATATGTTTCAACCATGTTCGGAAGGGTGAGACCTGTTCCGGAGCTTAAGTCATCTAATTTCATGCAGAGAAGCTTCGGTGAAAGGATCGCCATGAATTCACCGATTCAGGGAACCGCGGCCGATATCATCAAGGTTGCGATGATAAGAGTCTACAGGGAATTAAAGAAGCAGGGACTTAAGTCAAAGCTTATACTTCAGATACACGATGAACTGCTGATAGAAACTTCACCGGATGAACTGAACACAGTTAAGGAAATCCTTAAAAATGAGATGGAAAATGCAGTCAGCCTTGATGTAAGTCTTACTGCAGATGTTCACGAAGGGACCAGTCTTTATGATGCAAAATGATCATTTTAAAGTAATAGGTATCACCGGCGGTATAGGCTCCGGCAAAAGCAGGGTTCTTGAGTACCTTTCTGAGAAGGAAGGCTGCTATATTCTTGAGTCTGATAAGCTTGCCCACAGGCTGATGTCAAAGGAATGCGAAGCATATGATGCGGTAGTTGCAGAGTTCGGCAGGGGTATCCTTTCTGAAGAGACAGGAGAGATCGACAGAAGGAAGCTCGGCGGCATTGTATTTAACGATAATGGAAAACTGCAGAAGCTTAATGATATCGTTCATCCGATAGTTAAGAAAAAGATACTTTCCATGATAGATGATGCTTCGAAAGGCATACTCTTAAATGACAGAGGAGAGAAGATAAATCTTTTTATAATCGAAGCAGCGGTGCTTATCGAAGACGGTTATTCAAAGATCTGCGATGCGATATGCTATATCCATACCGATACAGAGGTAAGGATTAAGAGGCTCGGTGCATCGCGCGGGCTCAGCAGGGAGAAAAGCCTCTCAGTTATAAACAGCCAGAGCTCAGATGAATTTTACAGGGAAAACTCTGATTACATCATAGATAATTCCTCTTCATTTGAGGATACTATACCCGGAATTGACAGTATGCTTTTAAATCTAAAGATGCAAAAACCAGAGTAAGAAGGAGAACGTCCCAAAACGGCTGACACATTAAAATGTAAGAGAATGTAAGAAGCTGTAAGTTATTGTAAGATATTACATTTTATGTTGATTTACAACATAAAAGTTGTATAATAGGGTAAGAAGTGTAAATATGCCTGCAGGGCTTATTCAGGGGTTTAGATATGGGGTCTAAAGAGTTTATAAAAGCTACAACTTATAGACTATATGTAATGCACGTATTTGTTTATCTGTGTGCTGTTCTTTATACTGTCTTCACAAAAACAGCCGGTATCACAAAGGATATGACGCCTATTGTGACTCTTTGTGTTGTTTACAGTGTCAGTCTTTTACTTGATGTCATTATAATTCAAAGAGAAGCTGCATTAAAGAAGGCGATGATCACTAAGATCTTTCTGGAAATGGGTGCTTTGGCCGGCGTAAGTCTTGTATTTAAGCTTGACATAGCGGTGGCAGTAGCAGTTCTTCTGGTTCAGATGTTCCTTTACCTTGAACTTCTTGTTTTTGATATTTCAGATGATACATTTGTACTTTTTGTAAAAAAGGTTGTCGGCGGACTCATCATTACTTTGTCTGTTTTTGCTGTAATGGGTCTTAGTGTAGATACCTATCATATCATCATGAGTGTTTTATGTGCTGTAATGATGGTGGTGATATGCATAGTAATTTCGGATTACACTCACGGAACTGTTGCATATTATGACAAGATAGTCGGAACTCTTGATTCAAATAATGAGAATCTTCTCAAGGAAAATGCAAATCTCAGAACCTATCAGGAGAAGGTTCATCATGTAAATAATGAGATCAATTTCCAGAAGATCAACCTTGCCAAGGCCAACAGTGACCTGAAGGCTCTTAATTCAGATATCGAAACTCTTGTAAATATCATGAAGAATGTATCACTTACAAGAGATGTTGAGGAGTGTATGGATATACTTCTCAGTCAGATAATGGATGACAGAAAGCCTGATATATGTGCATTCTACATCAAGGAGAATGCATTTATCGATAATGAAGCATATAAGAAGGTAAAGGTTGCGCAAGATGGAAGAAACAGTGCACCTGCATCAAATCTTGCTTCAGAAAAGCTTTTCAATCTCTGTATTGCTGAGATTTTTGAAACTGCAGCAAGCAGAGAAGATAGTTCGTATTTCCCTCTTATAGTTGACGGTAATAAGACAGAATTCTGTCCGGATTATGATCTGAATATGCATAACCTTTTCGCATTTCCGGCTTATATTGCGAATAAGATCTACGGCGTTCTTGTGGTAGGTGACAGGAGTGACAACTTCTTTGATAATGGATATACATTCTATGAATCGGCGGTTGTAAACCTTTCAGCCGCACTCGGTAATATCAGATTCTATCTCAAGATGCAGGATATGGCGAGAAGAGACGGTCTTACCGGTATTTATAACAGGGCTTATTTCAATGAGATTTATCATACTGTCGAGAAAGAGACCGAAGAGAATAATACAAATCTTTCAGTTGCGATGCTCGATATAGATAAATTTAAGAGTGTTAATGATACCTACGGACATCTTGCAGGCGATGCTGTCATCAAGATGGTCGCAAATGTTATCCACCAGTATGCTCACGAGTATTCTGGTACAGCCTGCAGATATGGTGGAGAGGAATTCGTGCTTATACTTCCTGGCAGATCTGTTGATGAGGCATATGATATCATGCGCAAGGCTCATAAGACTATCAGAAACACTGTCGTTAATTTTGAACAGTATGAGATACATGTAAACACCAGTGTCGGATTATCATCATATCCGGCAACAAGACAGAATGTTAATGAACTTCTCAACAGATCCGATGAGGCAATGTACTATGCCAAGGAACATGGAAGAGGAGCTGTTATCATTGATGGCAGGGAAGAGGAAACCCTTGCCATGAAAAAAGATTATGACATTTCTTAGCGCTGGGAATACTGCATTTTTTTGAGGGGAAATGCGGTATTTTTCAGTGAGTATAAAAATATATTTTTCGGAAGATAAAAACAAATCTATTTTTGAAAAAGGAGAAAGAAATGAAGATTTTGGTAATCAATGCCGGATCGACAACACTTAAATATCAATTGATCGATTCGGACAATGAATCAGTTATCGCAAAGGGACTGTGCGAGAGAATAGGCGGTACCGGACAGATAAGCTACAACAAGAAGGACGGAAGTAAGGGAAGTGAGACAGTAGAGCTTCCTGATCATGGAGTTGCATTAAAGCTTGTTATAGATCGTATGACTGATCCTGAATTCGGCGTTATTGGCAGCCTTTCAGAGATCGGAGCTGTAGGACACAGAGTTGTTCACGGTGGAGAAAGCTTCTCATCTTCAGTACTTGTAACTGATGAGGTACTTGCAGAGATCGATAAGTGCAGCGATCTTGCACCTCTTCATAATCCTGCAAATATCCTTGGTATCAGAGCATGTATGTCACTTATGCCGGGTGTTCCTAATGTTGCAGTATTTGATACAGCATTCCATCAGACAATGCCTGAGAAGGCTTATATGTACGGCCTTCCATATGAATACTATGAGAAGTATAAGGTAAGACGTTACGGCTTCCATGGCACAAGCCACAGCTTTGTAAGTAAGAGAACCATAGAGCTTCTCGGCAAGCCTGTAGAAGATACAAAGGTTATCGTATGCCACCTTGGCGGAGGAGCAAGCTTCTCTGCAGTAGTTGGAGGAAAGTCTGTTGATACATCAATGGGTATGACTCCTCTTGAAGGCATCCTTATGGGTACAAGATCAGGAAATATCGACCCTGCCATCATCGAATATATCGCAGGCAAGGAGAACAAGTCACTTTCTGAGATAATGAATGAGCTTAACAAGAAGTCAGGTCTTCTTGGACTTTCAGGAATTTCAAGCGACTTCAGAGATATTGATGCAGGTTACCTTAAGGGAGATGCAAGAGCAACTATCGCATTCAAGACCTTCTGCTATCAGGCGGCAAAGATCATCGGCGGTTATATCGCTGCTATGAACGGTGTTGACGCTATCGCATTTACAGCAGGTATCGGTGAGCATGATTCAATGGTAAGAGAGGAGATCCTCAGCTACTTCGGATACATGGGAATCAGCGTTAATAAGGAAGTTAACGACAAGTGCCATGATGAAGCTCTTATCAGTACAGAGTCTTCTCCGGTTAAGGTATATGCAATACCTACAAATGAAGAGCTCGCTATCGCCAGAGAGACAGTTGCGCTTGTTTAATTATTAAGATTAATTGCATTTCGCCCGAAGAAAATTCGCTCGAAAAAAAATCAAAAAAATGATTGACAAGCAATTATATGATTTGTATAATGTAGCAAGTGTGATTTCGTAAGGGAGGTGTTTCCGAAATGTCAATTTGTCCAAAGAACAAGACTTCTAAGGCTAGAAGAGATAA
>ONVE01000221.1 GCA_900321215.1 uncultured Eubacterium sp.
AATTCTTAAAGAACTTTGACAGCCTTTATATAAGATGCATAGATGATCTTGCGATGCTTCTTGGAAGGAAGCTTTTAAAAGACAAAACAGTTATCCTTGCGTCATCATTATATGCATATAATGATAAAGCGGCTGATTTCTTCAGAGAGAAGCTGATATATGATAATGCAGCAGTTTCGACAGCTGACACAGAGGCAGTTTCAGGTGAGAAAGACACAGAGACAGTTCCGGGTGAGAAAGACACAGAGGCAGTTCCGGGTGAGAAAGACACAGAGGTTGTTTCATGTGACAAAGACACAGAAGCTGTTTCAGGTGAGAATGATAGAGAAGCTAATTCGGATAAGAAGGGCAGTGTGGAAATTTCATCCTGCAGAAGACTGTATTTTGAACAGTCGCATGAGCTTACAAGTACTGAGCTTGCAGGAGTTTCTTATGGCAGAAACGCAGAAAAGCTTTTACTTTGCTATGGGCATGAGACGCTTATGATCACTGATCAGCCGGTTGAAAAATCTAAAGCTTTTCTTAAAGATGAGCGAAGCGGGCGGTATTTTTATATAATATGTGATAAACTACGCTATAACAGACTTATGGACAACAGACTTTTACTGTTAAAGGACAGTCTTGAAGGGTTTATATACTCTGATGAGAATACTGTGATCAAGCTGGATCTTCTTGATGAGTCGTCTGATGATATATCGGCGCTTATCGGATATATCTTATCCGGCGGAGAGAAGAAGCCTGCTTATATAGAAAAATGCAGTATTACCGAAGGACACTTTGACAACAGGAATATATTATGATCAGGATTTTTACAGCTATAACAAAATATCTGACGCTCATTTTCATGGCGCTTTACACATTTAAATGCTTTTCGTACTTTGTTGCAAAGAACAAGAAGAAAAGAACCAGTAACCTGAATAAGCAGGTTTTCTATATCTTTGCAATTCATTTAATGTGTTATATGAAGCTTTTTCTGTGGAAGCATGAGCTGAAGTTTGTTCTTTTTTATCTTTCGCAGGTTTTTGTCTGCGTGATGTATATGGTGATCTTTCACCAGTGCTACAAAAACGTCTCCCGGCTGATAACCAACAATATGGTCTTTCTGCTGATGATAGGTTATATCATGCTTACAAGACTGGATTTCCAGCTTGCTATAAGGCAGGCGGTCATGGGAACCGGAGCGCTTTTTGCAACATCATTTATCCCTTTTATACTGAGAAGACTGAAGAATATAAGAAAATGGAATGTTTTCTTCGGCGTGACAGGCCTTATGTTTCTTCTGACTGTATTTATCCCGGGGCTTGGACTCTCAATCTACGGTTCAAGAAACTGGATACATATCGGAAGCTTTACGGCTCAGCCGATGGAATTTGTTAAGATACTTTTTATATTCTTTGCGGCAAGCAGCCTTGTTAAGGCAAATACAATGGCTGATATCATTATAAATGCTGTCATTTCCGTGCTTTTCCTGCTGATACTCATAGCAGAGAAGGACTTCGGCGCAATGCTTATCTTTTATATCTGCTATATCTCCATGGTTTACCTTGCAACATCAAGAGCAAGGTTCCTTATCGGAGGAATACTTGCGGCGGTAGGAGCTGTCGCGGTCGGATATATACTTTTCAAGGATACATCGCTTTTCGGCCATGTTATGACCAGAGTGAATGCGTGGAAGGATCCTTTTGCCGATATCTACGGCGGAGGCTATCAGCTAAGCGAATCGCTTTTTGCGATAGGTACCGGAGGATTTATCGGAGCCGGACTCGGAGACGGTATGCCGGGATATATTCCGGTTTCGGAGAGTGATTTTATATTCGCTGCAATATGCGAAGAGCTTGGCGTTATATTCGGACTTTCGCTGATACTTATCTATCTCAGCAGCTTCATAGCAATGTGCAATATTGCCATGAAATGCAGAAGTCCGTTCTACAAATATATAACCTTTGGAATAGCGGTATGTATGATAATTCAGGTGCTTCTCAATATCGGAGGAGTTACAAAATTCATCCCTTCAACGGGAGTTACGCTGCCGCTTATAAGCCACGGAATATCATCGGTATTCAGTACGCTTATAATGTATTCGATAGTTCAGTATACATATATTTTAGTAAATGATGAGGCGGAATATGTCGAAAAAGAAAAACAAAGACTCAGTGATGCAGGAGAGGCCGAATATGGACCTGGAGGCATTTCTCAGGCATGAGGAGGAAGTAAAGCAAAAACTTAAGAGAAAAAACCGTCCGGTCGTTGTTATGACGAACATTATAGTTCTTGTGTTCCTCGGACTTTTTTCGCATATCATTTATTTTATGGTACATGATTCGAAGAAGGTTATAGCAAACGCCAACAATAAGCGTCAGGATTACTACAACGAGGATATCGTGAGGGGAAATATCGAATCCTCTGACGGTAAAATTCTTGCGCAGACACTGACTGATGATAACGGAAATGAGAAGAGAGATTATCCTTACGGTGATGTATTTGCCCATGTTGTAGGTTATAACGAGTACGGCCGTTCCGGAATCGAGCTTACTTATAACTTTGATCTCTATACTTCAAATGTGGATATCATCAGCAAACTGAAGCAGGATTTTAAGAAGGAGAAGAATCCGGGAGATACGGTTGTAACCACCTTGAATGCAGATCTGCAGCAGACAGCTTATGATGCACTTGGAAATGCCAATGGTGCGGTTGTGATCATAGAGCCTTCAACAGGACGTATACTTGCAATGGTTTCAAAGCCTTCATTTGATCCAAATGATATTGAAAATGTCTGGGAGTATATTCATACAGAAGAGGGACAGGAAAGTACCATAATGCTAAACCGTGCCACAGACGGTCTGTATGCGCCGGGCTCCACATTTAAGATAGTCACTGCACTTGAATATATCAGGGAGAATCCGGATTACAGAAAGTACGAATATGACTGTGAGGGCGATACGATACTTTACGGCGTTGAGATAAGCTGCGCAGGCAACAGAACACATGGTACACTTGATCTTGCAGAGTCTGTTGCGTATTCATGCAATACAAGCTTTGCAACCATAGGAACAGGCCTTGATAGGGAAAAATACAGAAAGACCGCAGATGAGCTGCTTTTCAACAGCGAGCTTCCTTATGACGGGGAATATAAGAAATCAACCTTTGAGATAAATGGCAGCAGTGATCCTTCGGAGATACCGCAGACTGCCATCGGACAGGGAAATACAAGCATCACGCCGCTTCATAATGCACTTATCATGTGTGCTATAGCAAATGGCGGAAGAGTTAAGAAGCCATATATCGTAAAGTCGATCAAGAACAGCAACGGTGCGATCGTCAAGGAATATAAGAGTAAGGGCTCGGTTACTGTAATGACTGAGAGAGAGGCAGACATACTTTCGAATATGCTTAAGGGTGTGTGCGAATACGGTACGGCTTCGTCATATTTTGCTGAAACAGAATATACGGTTGCAGGAAAAACCGGTACTGCAGAGTTTGATAATAATGGTAACTGCAACTCATGGTTTGTGGGTTATTCGAATGTGGATAATCCTGATATCGTAGTAAGCGTGATCGTTGAAGACTATACCTCAAATCAGCTTTCAGGCAGCAGTGTAGCCAAAGAAATCTTTGATGAATATTACAAAAATCGTTGATATTTAAAGAACATACTGATATACTTATATCATATTTTTACACACTCTTCGGACAAAAGATCCGAAACAGGAGGTTTTGCAGTGATAGAAGCAACTAGCTGTGGTGGTGTGGTAATCTTCAGAGGTAAGATATTATTACTTTACAAAAATTACAGAAACAAATATGAAGGCTGGGTACTTCCGAAGGGAACGGTTGAGAAGGACGAGAAATTCAGTGAAACTGCACTTCGAGAGGTAAAGGAAGAGACAGGAGTTACAGCCCAGATAATTAAATATGTAGGTAAGAGCAATTATACATTTAATACTTCATATGATGTGGTGAATAAAGATGTTCACTGGTATCTTATGCAGGCTGACAGCTATTACAGTAAGCCTCAGAGAGAAGAGTATTTTTTGGACTCAGGTTACTACAAGTACCATGAGGCGTATCATTTGTTGAAATTCCCGAATGAGAAACAGATCCTTGAACAGGCGTATAGCGAATATACGGCTTTAAAACAGGCAAATCTCTGGGGAAGCAAAAAGTATTTTTAAAATATGGACCTGACACGAGCAGGTCCATATTTCATAATTACAGGTGATCATTTAATGAGCGAAAGATTTGATGAAGAAGAGATCA
>ONVE01000216.1 GCA_900321215.1 uncultured Eubacterium sp.
GCGAGATATCCATAGTAAAACTTATTAAGATTTACAGCCTTTGCCTCCTTGATAAAATCATAATGCGATGTCTGAGTCTCTGCAAAGGTTTCCCCTGAATTGTAGTATTCTGCAGTAAATTTAAGGTCTGTATCATCATCGCTCTTAAATTTCAGATAGTATGTTCCTCCATAAAGAGCTGACGCAGTAAAAGACCTCTTGTAATTACCAAAATTTTCATTATACTGGCCACTCCAATAGTCAAGCCTTGTTTCCATATCTTCCTTATACAGTTCTGCAGTTATCTTCTTCGATCCTTCAAAATCAACCGTTATATAACCGGATTTCGGAAGCGTGAATTTGTAAAACTCCGGATTACCGCCTGCCAGATTAATGGTGTATGTCTTATTGAATGACATTTCCTTCGCATTTGTAATCGTTCCTGCTTCTGCTCTTCCTGTAAATCCCAACGTCACAAAGACAACCAGGAAAGCAGCCAATAGTTTCTTAATACTTTTCATTTTACCTTTCCTCCTTTTTTTTTTGTGATATTTTCCTGACATTTTACCCCTCCGGAATTATCACTATAACCGTAATTTTACCCCTCAATCCCGCATAAAGTCAATAATCTTTTTCGCCTCACTCATTATCTGCACAAAGAAAACGCCGGAAGCTTCTCAATACCCTGGAAGCCTCCGGCATTTTTAATCACGTTATTATATTATTTATTTGTCGCCAAGTTCAAACTTGTCATGGATAGCGTTCATAGCTCTCTCTGTATTCTTAACATCGATAAGAACTGTTACTCTGATCTCAGATGTAGAGATCATTCTGATGTTGATATTCTCATCATAAAGTGCCTCGAACATCTTAGCTGCAACGCCTGCATTTGTCTGCATTCCTGCACCAACGATAGAAACCTTTGCAACATCCTTGTTAACATCTACAGATTCGCACTGCATGATATCGCTTATGATCTTTGCTGCCTCATCAGCATCATCATCAGAACATGTAAATGAAATATCCTTTGTTCCGTGACGTCCAACTGACTGAAGTATCATATCTACATTTATATTCTTCTTTGCAAGAGCGTTGAAAAGCTTAAATGCAACACCCGGCTCATCCTTAAGACCTACAACTGCAACTCTTGCAGCGTCTGGATCAGCTGCAACACCACTAACGATCATCTTCTCCATCTTTGTATCCTCCTTAACGACGGTTCCTTCATTATTATTCAAGCTTGAACGAACTACAAGCTGTACACCGAATTTCTTGGCAAGTTCCACTGATCTGTTGTGAAGAACGCCTGCACCGAGAGTAGCAAGCTCGAGCATCTCATCATAAGTAACTGTGTCAAGCTTTCTGGCATTCTTAACCTTTCTAGGATCAGCTGTATATACACCATCAACGTCTGTATAGATCTCGCATTTATCAGCATGAAGAGCAGCCGCAAGTGCAACAGCAGTTGTATCGGAACCGCCTCTTCCGAGAGTGGTATAATCATCATATTTATTTATGCCCTGGAAACCTGTGATAATGACTATTTTTCTCTGCTCGATCTCATTTCTGATTCTTTCAACATCGATCCTCTTGAGTCTTGCATTTCCGTAAACAGAAGTTGTATGCATTGCAACCTGGAATGCATTAAGTGAAATAGCCGGTACTCCGAGCTTGTTCATAGCCATAGCCATAAGTGCTACTGACATCTGCTCACCTATTGTGTAGAGCATATCCATCTCTCTCTTAGGCGGATTCTCATTGATATCCTTAGCCATATCGATAAGCTCATCGGTATATTTGCCCATAGCTGACAGAACGACAACCACGTCATTTCCCTTCTTGTACTCTTCGATACATCTGTTGGCTACATTATAGATTCTTTCTTTGTTGGCAACCGATGTGCCACCAAATTTCTTTACCACTAACATAGTGTACGCCTCCGTAAAATTTTAACATCTTTATACTAACCGCTTCCGGAATCCGGAAACGTGTACTTCATAATTATTCAGCAATTCTGATGGTTGTCAGAACAGTGTAAGCGCTGAGAAGCTCAGCAAGCATTTCGTGTGAATACTCATTTGCAGTAACAAATGCAGTCTCACCCTCTAACGGCTCGATAAACTGAACATCGCCGAAGGCCTTCTTCAGCTCGTCATCCTTACCGGTTACCTTAAGTCTAACAAAATACTTTGAGTTAAATGAAGCCATGTCGCCGAGACTGATCTTCTCAGTATCCCAGGTAATAGCAATATTTTTGTTGCCGTTCTTAGCGATCTCAACCACATCGGAAACAACTGCACTTGCAGTTGGAAGAGAGCCTGCGCCCTTTCCGTAGAACATAACATTTCCGAGCAGGTCGCCGTGAAGATTAACTGCGTTGTATACTCCGTCAACATCCTTAAGAGTATGCTCATCACCGAGCATGAAAGGTGCTACCATCGCATAAACCTTTCCTTCCTTCTTCTTCATAAGGCCGAGAAGCTTTAACGGAAGTCCGCTCTTATTTGAATAGTAGATGTCTTCCTTGGTGATATGGCTTATACCCTCTGTAGAGATATCCTCGAAATCAACCTGCTTTCCTGTGATAAGGGAAGTAAGGATTGCGATCTTACGGCATGCATCATATCCCTCAACGTCAGCCTCAGGATTTCTCTCTGCATAGCCCTTCTCCTGAGCAGTCTTAAGAACCTCATCAAATGAAAGTCCTTCCTTGCTCATCTTTGTAAGGATATAGTTTGTAGTACCATTAAGGATACCTGCGATGCTGTCAAAATTGTCAGCTGTGAGCGATTCATTTATTGCTCTGATCACAGGAATACCACCGCCTACAGACGCCTCGAAAAGGAATGATACATTATTCTCTTTAGCAAGTGCAAGTATTTCTGCGCCGTACTTTGCAACAAGCTCCTTGTTGGAGGTGCAGACAGACTTGCCTCTGGTAATGGCTCTTCTTACAAATGTATTTGCCGGCTCGATGCCGCCCATTACCTCAACAACACAATTTACTTCATCATCATTAAGGATGATGTCAATGTCATGAACAAGAACCTTCTCCACCGGATTTCCAGGGAACTCTCTAAGGTCAAGTACATACTTGACATTTATATCATCACCGGCGAACTTCTTCAGAACGTTCGCATTATCATTTATTACCTTGTACACTCCGGAACCAACTGTACCGAAGCCAAGAATTGCGACATTAAACATTTACTCTTATACCTCACTCTCGTTTACTGCTTTACTTCTGATGTCTGCGAGATCATTTTCAGATATGCGTTGATGAAAGGATCTATGCCTCCGTCAAGCACTCTTGCCGCATCGCCAACCTCGCAGGATGTTCTGTGGTCTTTGACCAGAGTATATGGCTGAAGAACATAGGACCTGATCTGGCTTCCAAAGCCATTGTCAGCGACCTCGCCCCTGATACCGGACATCTTCTCCATATTCTCCTGCTGCTTCATCATGAAGAGCTTGGTCTTAAGCATCTTCATAGCTTTATCTTTATTCATGTGCTGTGACCTTTCATTCTGGCACTGCACAACGATACCTGTAGGAAGATGTGTTATCCTTACAGCGGAAGAGGTCTTGTTGATATGCTGACCGCCCGCACCGCTGGACCTGTAGGTATCCACCTTGAGATCGTCATCTCTGATCTCGATCTCGATAGTATCATCTACCTCAGGCATAACATCCACAGAACAAAATGATGTCTGTCTCTTTCCGTTAGCATTAAACGGAGATATCCTGACAAGTCTGTGTATTCCATGCTCGGACTTTAAATATCCATATGCATGATAGCCGTTCACCTGAAATGTAACTGATTTGATTCCGGCTTCATCTCCGGGCTGGTTATCGAACTCTTCAACAGAAAAGCCTTTATCATTTGCCCATCTGAGATACATACGGTAAAGCATTGAAACCCAGTCGCAGGACTCGGTTCCGCCGGCACCGGAATGTATGGTTACAACGGCGTTATTTGTATCAAATTCTCCGGAAAGAAGAGTCTCTATCCTGAAGGCTTCAAATTTCTTCTTGAAATCCTCAAGGCTTTCTCCAGCCTCCTCAACGAGGTCGTCATCATCTTCTTCCTCGGCCATTTCGATCATTACTTCGATATCGTCAAATGAAGTCTGTATCGCTTCAAATTCAGCTATGGTATCCTTAAGGTTCTTCATTTCCTTCATGATGCGGTTGCTGCTTTCGACATCATTCCAGAAGTTCTGGTCCTCCATAGCTATAGAAAGCTCTTTTATCCTTGCCTCTTTACCGGCAATGTCAAAGTGAATCCCTCACTTCAAGCAGTGGCTTTCTGTATTCGTTCAATGTAAACTTGTACTGATCAAGTTCAAGCACTACTCTCACCACCTTCTATTTTGGGTCTGAATCAATTTTATATAGTGTCGGCGATATCCGGGCACGTACCCTCGGGAACTTCGCTTGTGTACTTTTTTACTGCTGTGCACCTCCCAGCTGCCTCCGCATGCCGCATATGCTGTGCCGCTTCGCGGCCCATCATCTCCGTCATGCTTCGCAATTATTGCTGGGCTCCGTGGCAGTACTTATACTTCTTTCCGCTGCCGCAAGGACATGGATCATTACGTCCGACCTTTGCATCCTTTCTCTTAACAGGCTCCTTCTTGGTTGTTGTATCCTTGTTGGTTCCTGTTACCTTGGCAACCTCTTCACGTTCAGCCTTTTCCTCTATCTTAACATGCATGATAAGTCTTGATATGTCTTCCTTGATAGAATTGGTCATCTCGTTGAACATATCATATCCGGCCATCTTGTACTCAACAAGCGGATCTCTCGAACCGTATGACTGAAGACCGATACCCTGACGGAGCTGGTCCATATCATCGATATTGTCCATCCACTTTCTGTCTACAACCTTGAGAAGGAATACTCTCTCCATCTCACGCATTGTTTCCGGATTAGGAAATTCTGCTTCCTTAGCTTCGTAAAGCTTTGCAGCCTCATCCTTAAGTCTCTGCTTGAAGAGTGCCGCGCTTCCCTTCTTCTTCTCATCCTCATTTAAGGTGATAGGCTGAAGAGGGATGATCGGGCGAAGTGTATCATTGAGTTCCTTGAGATCCCACTCTGATGGGTCGATCTCATTTGAAGCAACCATATCTACGTAACGTCCGACTGTATCCTGAACCATTCCAAAAATGGTATCTCTCATGTTCTCGCCGTCAAGAACCTTTCTTCTCTCTGCGTAGATGACTTCTCTCTGCTCATTATTAACTTCATCATACTCAAGAAGATTCTTTCTGATGGCAAAGTTGTTTGACTCGATCTTTCTCTGTGCCTTCTCGATGAATCTTGTAATAGTCTTATGCTGTATCTCTTCTCCCTCAGGGATCCTTAAGGCATCATAAACCTTGATAACCTTCTCTGAACCGAAAAGTCTCATAAGGTCATCCTGAAGTGAAAGGTAGAATTTAGAATATCCAGGGTCTCCCTGACGTCCTGAACGTCCACGGAGCTGGTTGTCGATACGTCTTGACTCATGTCTCTCTGTACCGATTACCATAAGACCGCCGAGCTCTGCAACACCTTCACCGAGCTTAATATCAGTACCACGTCCTGCCATGTTGGTAGCGATGGTAACAGCACCCCTCTGTCCTGCATCAGCGATGATCTCAGCCTCCATCTCATGGAACTTGGCGTTGAGGACCTTATGCTGGATGCCTCTCTTCTGAAGAAGTGCGCTTATCTCTTCTGATGAATCGATATTTACAGTACCTACAAGTACAGGCTGGCCCTTCTGGTTTGCCTCGTAAACCTGCTCAACGATAGCATTGAGTTTCTCCTTCTTGGTCTTATAAACCGCATCATCTTCATCTATTCTCGCGATAGGAAGGTTTGTAGGAACAACTACAACGTCCATTCCGTAAATCTCACGGAACTCTTCCTCCTCAGTCTGGGCAGTACCTGTCATACCTGCCTTCTTGTCATATTTATTGAAGAAGTTCTGGAAAGTAATGGTTGCAAGAGTCTTACTCTCACGCTTAACCTTAACATTTTCCTTTGCTTCGATTGCCTGATGGAGACCGTCACTGAAACGTCTTCCCGGCATTATACGTCCTGTAAAGCTGTCGACGATAAGAACCTGATCATCCTTAACAACGTAATCCTGATCCCTGTGCATAAGAGCATGCGCACGGAGTGCAAGGATGATAGTATGCTGGATCTCAAGGTTTTCAGGATCTGCAAGGTTCTTGATATGGAAGAACTGCTCAACTTCCTTGACACCCTGAGCTGTAAGAACAACATACTTGTCCTTCTCATTTACAAGATAGTCGCCGTCCTCCTGAATCTCAGTTCCCATGATCGCATCAAATTTGCTGATCTCGGTTGAGGCGGTACCTCTCTCCATTCTTCTTGCGAGGTAATCGCACATCTTGTATATATCTGTAGACTTTCCGCTCTGTCCGGAAATGATGAGCGGTGTACGTGCCTCATCGATAAGGATAGAGTCGATCTCATCGATGATACAGTAATGAAGTCCTCTCTGAACAAGTCTTTCCTTGTAGATTACCATGTTGTCACGAAGGTAATCAAAACCAAGCTCGTTATTGGTAATATATGTAATATCGCACTTATATGCTTCTCTTCTGTCGTCATTTGAATCAGAGTTAAGGATAACTCCGACTGTAAGTCCCAGGAATCTGTGAACAGAACCCATCCACTCGGCATCACGCTTTGCAAGGTAATCATTTACCGTAACGATATGTACGCCCTTGCCTTCAAGTGCGTTAAGATATGCAGGAAGTGTGGAAACAAGCGTTTTACCTTCACCTGTTCTCATCTCTGCAATACGTCCCTGATGGAGAAGAACACCACCGACAAGCTGAACACGGAAATGCTTCATACCAAGCACACGGAAAGCAGCCTCTCTTACAGTGGCAAACGCTTCAACAAGGATATCATCAAGAGTTTCACCCTTCTTAAGTCTTTCCTTAAATTCGTCTGTCTTTGCCTTCAGCTCTTCATCCGAAAGCTTCTGCATTGACTCATCCAATGCTTCGATTTTATCAACAATAGGGTAAATTCTTTTTAATTCCTTGTCACTGTGGGTGCCAAAGATTTTTTCACCAAGACCCATTTTAATCCTCCAAATGTTTTATTTGAAGCTCTGAAATGCCGAAAAACTTACGCTGTTTTTAGACTTTTCTTTAGCTACAGTAATCTTATCATAACCCCTAATATAACATTAAGTATTCAAGTAGGCAAATAGTTTTTAAAAATTTTTACTCGCTGCGTCGAAAGATATCCGGACGGGCAGTCTTTTACAGCAGAAAAAAAGCCTTCACCACCAGGGTGTCTTCCGTTTAAGCGGAGCCCCTTACGATGAAGGCTTTGATGATCAGTCGTTTTTATGATAAGCAAATCTTTGATATTTTGCGAGTTCCTCAACATAGAGCTTACCGAGTTCTGAGAGAGAAACACCTTTTCTTTTAATATAGCCTATGGTCATTTTCTCCGACTCCTTAAGCGGAACAGCCTTATAAGCATCTCCGTTAAGATCCTCACTTATGATTCCGGAGCAGAGTGTAAAGCCATGTAAGCCGATCATGAGGTTAAGCATCGTCGCACGGTCATTTGCACGGATGAGACGCTTATACTCATATGAGCTGAGCTGCTCCTCTGCCAGGAACAGTGAACCGTGAATACCCTGATCAAATGACAGGCACGGATAATCATCCAGTTCCTCTATGGATATCTCCGACTTTTCCGCAAGCGGATGATCCTTCCAGAGATAGACAAATGTGTCGCAGTCGAAGAGCGGTATGAATTCAAGACCGTTTTCATAGAAGATCTTCTCGAGCACCTTGCGGTTGAACTCATTTTCATAAAGTACTCCGACCTCGCTCTTGAAGAATTTTACATTCTCGATAACTTCCTCAGTCCTTGACTCATGTATCGCAAATTCGTAATTATCCAGTCCGTATTCATTTACAACCTCTACAAAGGCCTTAACCGCAAATGAATAATGCTGTGTTGATAC
>ONVE01000214.1 GCA_900321215.1 uncultured Eubacterium sp.
ACCATCATGTACAAGCTTAACTGCTGTACGTGCAGCCTCGATCTTGTCCTTAACATCGATGATCTCAAAGCCTGAAAGATCCATATTGATGCCGGCTGCGATCTTCTCGATCTCATCCTTATCGCCAACAAGAATAGCATCAGCGATATTCTGCTCCTTGGCAGCCTTAACTGCGAGAAGTACTTCATCATCCTGTGCAACTGCAACAGAAACCTTCTTCTTCTCGATCTTTGAAACCATTGAAATCAGTTCGTCAAAATTCTTACTCATTTTATAACACCTTTCCTTATTTTATAATAATTCCCGGACCTGTAACCTGAAAATGTCACTTTCCCGGAACTTCCCTTTCTCTTTTTCTGATACCTCGCCGGAAATGATCTCTCACTTTCCACAACCGGCTGTCTACTTACTTACTGAAGTATCTTCTTTATCCTTACTCTCCAGCTCCTTCTCTCTCTTATCAAGAAGTAAATTCAAAACCGTCGCAGCCGACGTGAGAAGCAGTGCGAGGATAGTAAGCAGCTTATCGGAATTTGCCTTTTTAATGGCCTTCTCGTATGCCTTACGCTCGATCTTGTCCTTACGCTTCATTTCCTTTTTAGCGGCTTTCTTTGCTTTCTTTATCTCTTTCTTAGTATCCCTGACAGGTACTGCCGCTGCTGCCTTCTTAACTTCCTTTGGAGCCTTTGCCTTCTTACAACCCTTAGCCATCAGAACACCTCCGTCATTAGTTCAACAAAAATGTCATTAACGCTGCAAGACCAACGATCACGATCATAGGCACTGTGCCCAGAAGGAGCTCCTTCCTGCCCTGCCTGTCAGAACGGTCATTTCCGATAAATTTGTGATAACCATCCTTCTCCTGAAGCATGACCTCTTCCCCCGGTTCATAGAGGGAGAATATACCGTCCTTTGCCGTAACAGTCCGTCCGGTCTCTGTCTCTATGGTAAGCTCAACAACTGTCTTTCCGGAGATAATGTCTCTCTTCTTTTCGGTTGAAACAACATTTCCCTTAACCAGATTCCAGCCCTTAAGCCTTTTCTTCTTTCTGTGCTGGCTGCCCTTTGTCGCAAGGAACAGCTCTACTGCGAATATTAAAACGATAAATACCGCTGCGATATTTTTAACCATTTTTACCTCTTAAGCCTTGGCATTTAACAGAAGATATACAAAATATGCCGCATATGAGAGAAGCATTATAATACCTGCTCCCTTGCCAAGCTTTCTCTTTGCGATCGCCGGGATCCAGAGAAGTACCGCTGCGCCGATCGCAACCATATTATCTATAACAAATCCCTTATATGGAAGATTAATTATAAGACATGATGTTCCAAGTACGAACAGAATATTGAAAATGTTGCTTCCAACGATATTTCCTACTGCAATATCAGCATTGCCCTTTCTTGCAGCTGTAACCGAAGTGATAAGCTCCGGAAGACTGGTTCCGAAAGCAACTATGGTAAGTCCGATTATTCTGTCTGAAACATGGAATACATTTTCAGCAACGTAGCTTGCTCCGTCTACAGTAAGATTACTTCCGAGAATGATAGCTGCTATACCGCCGACTATAAATATGATTATCTGCCATGCCTTAAGATCCTTGATCTCAACATCTTCATCCGTTCCGCCGCTCTTCTTTGAATAAACGATAAGATAAACGATAAAGCCGATAAGAAGTGTCCAGAATATAATACCTGCCGGAAGATTAAGCTTATCAAATACTATACCCCATACAAGCAGAAGTACGCTGATAAGTATCATAAACGGCATATCTATAAGTGCTGTACTTTTTTTGATATTCAGAGTTCTGATAACCGCTGTAAGTCCGAGGATAAGAAGGACATTCATGATATTACTGCCGACTACATTTCCTATGGAAATACCATTGCTGCCTTTAACAGCAGAGCTGATGCTTATAGCCGCCTCAGGTGCACTTGTACCAAATGCAACGATCGTAAGACCGATTACAATCTGAGGGATTCCAAGCTTTCCTGCAACCGATGATGCTCCATCTACAAAAAAATCTGCTCCTTTAATAAGAAGTATAAATCCTAAAACAACAAATCCTACATTCTTCA
>ONVE01000213.1 GCA_900321215.1 uncultured Eubacterium sp.
GAAACATTTGAATAAATGTCCTTGACCGAACCGTCCTCTGATATCTCTGAAACTCCCTGTGACGGATAAACAACCTTTTTCTTCTTTTTCTTTTTGCTTCTGCCGAAGAGAGAGCCTCCCGATCCGGCAGTTTCCGGTGCCGCACTCTGAGCTGTATTGCCCAGTCCGTCATCCAGTATCGTGGTATTATTCAAAATGTGCTTTGGTTCGGTATTCCTTTCACGGTAAACCTCCCCGGCATCATCATAATCGTCGTATTCATCGTAATCATCTTCATCAAGCCCATAATTGGCAGTTCTCTTAAAGCTGCTGCTTATTCCCTTAAAGAGATTGATGAAGGATACATTTATTATCTCTATAATTGCTACAAGCACGAAAAGTACAGTAAATATTATACAGCCAACCTTGCCGATAAGCTTATAGAGAAGCGAAAGCATTCCGCCAAATATCACTCCGCCGCCTTTTTTATGCTTATAGCCCTGCATGTAAAGTGACTTGATGGTCACGCCATCTGCTCCGGCAATGATCTGAGATATAAAACCAACGAGAAGTATAGCCACGCCGATCCAAATGATCTTCTTTACTACCTTCTTCCTGGTTCCGTTCGAAAGCAGGTATGCTGCCGAAAAGAATATGTAAAATGGTATCAGGTAGGTTATTGTTCCGAAAAGTCCGAAGAAGAAGCCCGAGATGACATTTCCGATAAAACCGCATACTCCGAAGTTACTGAGCAGTAAAAATACAGATACTGCAAGAAATGCAAAAAGATAGATTTCCTTCTGCCTTTCCGCTCTTCCGGTATCTATCTCCTGATCGTATTCATTACTGCGTGCAGACGTTCTGGTTTTAGCCGTACTTGCCGAAGACTTTCCTCTGGTACTGCCGGCAGCACTTCCTGTACGTCCAGCCGTACTTCTCTGTGTGCTTCCGGAGGTTTTTCTTCCTGCCGAGCTGCTTCTTGATGAAGACGCCCTTGCAGCGGATTCTTTAACAGCTGAACTGCCTCTGGTATTTGCAGCCATTAGATTTCCTCCCTGTTTGAATAGTTAAAAGTTAACCCCTCCGTTTGAAAAAGATCTGTCAAACGGAGGGATATTGATTAAGATAATTTTACTACAATATCATTTACATCCTGAAGTTCATTTGCAGGGATGTAATCTCCATTTATAGTAGTTCCGTTAAGTGTAAGCTCCTTAACGCCTGACTCAGCACCATTTTCATTTACGACCTTGATGTTAAGCCACTTTCCTCTGAAGTACTTCTTCATCTCGAATTCCTTCCAGTCAGCAGGAATAGATGGAGAGATACGTAATCCAGCGAAATCAGGACGAAGACCAAGGATACCCTCAACAGAACCAACCATAACGGTTGAAGCTGTTCCTGTAAGCCAATGAACATGTGCTCTTCCGAAGAATGGGCTGTCCTTTCCTTCTGTGAACTGTCCATGGCAGTAAGGCTCAAGCTTTCTGATCTCTGCCTTGTCATTCATTGCTGAAGGTGCACAGTCAAGGTAGTATTCCATAGCTCTGTTACCATGTCCCATAAGAGCCTCTGCAAGGATGAGCCATCCCTGTGGCTGTGAGAAGATACCACCATTTTCCTTGGTTGATGCATTGAAGAGAAGCATAAGAGCTCCGTCAAATGCATGATTTCTATAAGCAGGTGCCATAAGCATAGCACCATTTTCTGTTGCAAGTTCTCTGTGAACTGATTCAAGAGCCTTCTCAGCCTGCTCCTTGGTAGCAAGTCCGCTTATTACAGACCAGCTCTGTGGATTGAGCCACATGCTTGCTTCAGGATCCTTCTTAGAACCGATAACATCACCCTTCTCTGTGAAGCCTCTGATGAATCTGTCGTCCTCCCAGCAAAGATCATTAAGGATCTTGCCGAGTTCACGCTGCTCTCTTGAAACATATGCAAGATACTCTGTATCATCCTTGAATTCAGCGAACTTTCCGATGATAGAGAATGCAAGATAAAGCTGCATAGCAACAAATGTAGACTCACCCTTCTTACCAAGTCTCAGGCAGTCATTCCAGTCTGCATGAAGTCCGGCAGGCATATCATGATTACCAAGTCTGTTCATAGAGAACTCGATAGCTCTCTTAAGGTGATCGTATACATTATCTCTGTCCTTATCTGCATAAGGGATCATTTCATTGATGTAAGCTGTATCTCCTGTCTCGGAAATATACTTATAAACTGTTGGGAAGAGCCAGAGTGCATCATCTGCTCTGTATGCAGGATGTCCTGTTTCCTTAACATATGAAGCATCATCCGGTGTATCCTCGTGACCAGGATTATGAGTATACTTAACAAGTGGAAGTCCGCCACCGTTAGATACCTGAGCAGAAAGCATAAATGTGATCTGCTCCTTTGCCATCTCAGGAGCAAGGTGGATAACACCCTGAATATCCTGAACTGTATCACGATATCCGTAACCGTTTCTCTGTCCGCAGTAAACAAATGAAGCTGCTCTTGACCAGATAAATGTCATGAAGCACTGATATGCATTCCATGTATTAACCATCTCATCGAACTCTGCACATGGTGTCTTAACCTGAAGATGAGAAAGTCTCTCATGCCAGCACTTAACGAGCTCTTCATAATCTGCCTCAGCCTGAGCTCCCGGATCAGCATACTTCTCAACAAGTGCTGCTGCTTCTTCATCATCCTTCTGTCCGAGGATAAATGCTATCTCCTTTGTCTCACCAGGAGCAAGTGTGATAACAGTTGAAAGTGCACCGCAGGCATTGCTGTTATAGTTGAGAGTATTGCCAAGATTTCCTTCCTCAACACCGATTGGATTTCCGTAACCTCTGTATGATCC
>ONVE01000212.1 GCA_900321215.1 uncultured Eubacterium sp.
AAATCCCAAAAAACAAAAATCAAGCAGTATGCGTAAAAACGTAGCATCTGCTTGATCTTTCAGCATCTTTATTCAGTTCACGCAGCAATCCTCCGCCGCATCACGCTCACACAGCGTCTTCCACCGCATCACGCTCACACAGCGTCTTCCGCCGCTTCAAGCATCACGCCTGCCCTGAGGATTTACTTCTCATCACGCATCTCGTAATGCCTTCTTCAGCTCTGTTATCTGGTCTCTGTATTCTGCCGCCTTCTCAAATTCAAGCTCAACAGCCGCCCTGTTCATCTTCTTGGTAAGCTTCTCGATCTCCTTCTTAAGCTCCTTCTGATTCATGGCATCCACATTTATCTTTGCGGATCTTCCGCCGGCTTCATCCACCGTAAGTCCTGTAGAGATAAGGTCTCTTACGGCCTTTCTGATGGTCGTAGGAGTTATGCCGTGCTCATCATTATATTTCTGCTGCAGAGCTCTTCTTCGCTCGGTCTCGTCTATGGCATGCTTCATCGAATCAGTCATATTGTCTGCATACATTATTACGTGACCGTCTACATTTCTGGCTGCTCGTCCTATGGTCTGGATAAGAGAGGTCTCTGATCTGAGGAAGCCTTCCTTGTCCGCGTCAAGTATAGCTACAAGCGTGATCTCCGGAATATCAAGTCCCTCACGAAGAAGGTTGATTCCGACAAGTACATCAAATATGCCCATTCGAAGGTCCCTGACGATCTCCATACGCTCCATGGTATCAATGTCCGAATGCAGGTATTTTACCTTTACATCCAGTCCCTTGAGGTAGTCCGTAAGCTCCTCGGCCATTCTCTTGGTAAGAGTTGTTACGAGCACTTTATTTCCGGCAGCAGTCTCTTTGGTGATCTCGCTGTAGAGGTCGTCGATCTGACCTTCGACCGGTCTCACATCGATCTTCGGATCCAGAAGCCCTGTCGGTCTTATCACCTGCTCAACTCTTCCCTCTTCATGCTCTGCTTCATAATCTCCCGGCGTTGCCGATACGAAAAGTGCCTTATCTATATGCTTCTCAAACTCATTAAAATCCAGCGGTCTGTTGTCCATAGCCGATGGAAGTCTGAAGCCGAAATCTATAAGCACCTGCTTTCTGGATTTATTTCCGCCGTACATTCCTCTGACCTGCGGAAGCGAGATATGCGACTCATCAACTATGAGAAGATAATCATCCCCGAAGAAATCCATCAGAGTGCTCGGTGCCTCTCCCGGTCTTCCTCCGGCAAGTATTCTCGTATAGTTCTCGATTCCGGAACAGAAGCCGGTTTCACGGAGCATCTCTATATCAAAATCCGTTCTCTCCTTGATCCTCTGAGCCTCCAGAAGCTTGTCATTTGCTTTGAAATATGAAACTCTCTCATCGAGCTCCTTCTCAATCTCCTTAAGTGCGCCCTCCATCCTCGCCGGCTCTATAACATAGTGGGAAGCCGGGAAGATACATGAGAAGCTTACATTTCTCTTGATCTCGCCGGTGAGCGGATCAAATTCGGAAAGCCTGTCTATCTCATCTCCGAAGAACTCAACCCGGATTGCGTCTTCATTTGTATTTGATGGTATTATGTCAACCACGTCACCCTTAACTCTGAAGGTGCTTCTCTTAAAATCCATATCATTTCTGGAATACTGCATATCGACAAGTCTGCCGATCAGCTCGTCGCGGTCAAGCACCATTCCAGGACGGAGCGAGAGCATCATGGACTTATAATCATCCGGATTACCTATACCGTAGATACAGGAAACAGACGCAACCACGATAACATCATCTCTCTCGATAAGCGCAGCCGTTGCACTGTGACGCAGCTTATCGATCTCGTCATTTATCGAAGAATCCTTCGCAATATAAGTATCCGTCGAAGGAACGTAAGCCTCCGGCTGGTAATAATCATAATATGATACAAAATATTCAACCGCATTCTCCGGAAAGAAGCTCTTCATCTCTCCGTAAAGCTGCGCAGCAAGAGTCTTATTGTGGGAGATTATAAGCGTCTTCTTGCCCAGAGCCTTGATAACATTTGCCATCGTGAAGGTCTTGCCGGAGCCGGTAACTCCCATCAGGGTAAGCTCCTTCCTGCCCTCCTTAAAGCCCTTGACAAGTGCATCTATAGCCTCCGGCTGATCGCCCGTTGGTTCAAATTCAGAATGTAATATAAAATCTGCCATATTTCTCCTTCTGTCAACAAATGACCGGAGGTTGTCCGGTCATCTGCTTATAAAAATTATTCTTGTCACTCAGTCTTCTTGTAGATGTAAACCGCTGCCGACATTTTCGGGATAACCGCTGTCAGCATATTGTTCTGAACCATATGTGCGTTATCATCCATATAATATCCGCCTTCATATGTCAGTACAACTCTCTTCATCATGCGGTTGTTCGGAACGCCGATGCTTCTTACATGAAGCAGAAGCTTCTTATCCTCATAGTCACAGTTAAGCACTATGGCTGCCGCCTCTTTATCGGTAAAACGTCCAAATGCTATGCACTTGGTGCTTCCATGCAGCTTAACGAGCGATCCGTTCATAAGAGCATCACTGCTCTTGTGAAGCTTTATCATATCCTTATGAAACTGTATCAGTTCTCTGTCTTCTCTGCCCCAAGGATAGGTTCTTCTCGAATCCGGATCGGTCCATCCGCAAACGCCTGCCTCGTCTCCATAGTAGATAGTCGGAGCGCCCGGCCAGGTCATCTGGAAGAGAACCGCCTGACGGAAGATATCTTTATTTACATTTTCGTCTGCGGCATGGGCTCCCATGGTATGGATCCTGCCTACGCGACGGTTTGTTCTTGTAAGGAATCTGGAATGATCATGGTTTGAGAGCTCATTCATCGCTACCTCGATCGAATTCTCGTTAAGGTACGACATATAATATCTCATGCTGTCCCAGAAAATGTCCGGATTGCCGAGGAAATCTCCCCTGAACTCATCACTGTGCTTTTCAACGCCTGTAAGAAACCATGTTATAGGCTCCATAAATGCGCCGTAGTTCATGATGGTATCCCACTGATCACCCTGAAGCCATGGCTTTGGATTGCCGTAATGCTCCGCGAGGATGATGGCATTCGGATTTGCAGCACGGACTGCATTTCTGAAATCTCTCCAGAATCTGTGATTATACTCTTCTGAGGATCCGAGATCCGCTGCAACGTCAAGTCTCCAGCCGTCGCAGTTAAATGGAGGCGAAACCCATTTTGCTCCTATCTTCATGATATAATCATGAAGCTTCTCCGACTCCTCGTAGTTAAGCTTCGGCAGGGTATCATGTCCCCACCAGCCGTCGTACTTGTCATTATATGGCCAGCCGTCTTTATCATTAAACTTGAAAAATGAATTATAAGGGCTGTCCTTATCCACGTAGGCACCCTTCTCGTAGCCCTCGCGGCCCTCATAGATTCTTTCTCTGTCAAGCCATTTATTAAATGAACCGCAGTGATTGAATACACCATCCAGAACGACCTTGATGCCCCTTGCATGAGCCTCCTCCACAAGATGGATGAAGAGTTCATTTGAAGCTTCAAGATTCGCAAGGTTTGTCACTCTCTCGATATATCTTGTCGCAAGCGTATTATCAGTGCTGTGTGCAGGAAGAAGATTTCCCTTATCAACCACTATCTTGCCGTAATGCGGATCGATGTAATCGTAATCCTGAATATCATATTTATGATTCGAAGGTGATACAAAAAGCGGATTGAAATATATCGCATCGATTCCAAGATCAGCCAGATAATCCAGCTTATCTATAACACCCTGAAGGTCTCCTCCGTAGAAATTGCCAACGTCAACAGCGTCCGGCGTCTTGCTCCAGTTCTCAACCTTCTTAGCATTTGTTCCGATATATGTATATTCATCGTTCAGGACATCATTTTTCGGATCTCCGTTATTGAAACGATCCACAAAAATCTGATAGAAGACAGCGCCCTTCGCCCACGCCGGAACATAGAAGTCCGGAATAAGCTCAAATGCATACTGCCTGTCGGTATCCTTAACGATACCAAGCTTATTGTAATAGATGGTAACATTTCCAGAGCCGATCTCGAAATGATAATAGCCTCTCTCCATAAGCGGCGGAAGCGTAACAGAATAATAATCAAAGAGCTTGTCGCTGTCCGTCTTGTCCATACGCAGTCTCTGACCATTATAAAGCAGGTAGACATAGTCCACATTATCTCTGGCCGTTCTGAAACGTATGGTCACGGTATCGCCTGACTTCGGCTCAGCCGGACTTCTGAATCTCTCTGTTCCGTCACTGAAAAGAGCGCCATAGTTTATGATAGGTTTGTAATTGTAAATGTAATTTACTACTCTCTGAGCACTTTTCTCAACCATCTGTACAATACTCCGATCACATTAAATACTCACTATATTTTAATACAATGACCGGATTTAAACAACAAAAATATGCCGAATTAATAATTATCCGATAATTTCTCCATAATCCATATCCATAGCGAGTGCAAACTGCAGGTTCGGGTACTTAGCCTTAAGCTCTTCATAAACCTCTGCAAATACAGCCTGACGGCTTTCAGCGTCAAAGCTTATGACCACATCAAACCTGACTGACTGCTCCTTCCTGCTGTAATAAAAGCCATGGATCTGCTTCACAAACTTATGCGCGAGCACAAGCTTTCCGATCTCCTCCTTCAGCCTGATCGTATCTTCATCCTTCGTATTTACCGAATAAACGCCGACGGCTGTAAGAAGCACATGATATTTCTGATTGACCGCAGCCATTATCTCTCTGTTTAATTCATCAAGTCTGTCTATCTTTAAATCGTCATCCACCTCGATGTGAATAGATCCGCTATAGGTGTCCGGACCGTAATTGTGAAGTATCAGGTCGTAAGCTCCCCTGACTCCCGGAAACTCGCGTACAGTCTTCTTGATATCCTGCAGAAGCTGCACATCGCCCGGCTCTCCAAGCAGCTTTGAGACTGTATCAGAAAGCATTTCAAAACCGGCCTTGATGATAACAAGTGAAATGATCGCACCGAGATACGCCTCAAGAGATACTCCTGAAAATTTAAATATCAAAGCGGCAACAAGCGTTGCTGAAGAGATAACCGAATCAAGGAGCGCATCCTTGCCAGAATTGATCAGTGAATCCGAATTAACCTTCTCACCGGTTGTTTTAACAAAAAGTCCGAGCCCTATCTTCACAAATACAGCAAGTCCGACTATCACGAGCGATACCACTGAATAGTCCGGCTCCTTCGGATTAATGATGTTTTTGATGGATTCCACAAGGGATGTAACACCTGCATAGAGAACGATTCCGGATATCACCAGCGAGCTTAGATATTCTATCCTTCCATATCCGAAAGGATGCTTCTTGTCCGCCTCGCGCCCTGCGAGCTTTGTGCCGATTATTGTTATAACCGAGCTTAAGGCATCCGACAGGTTGTTAACCGCATCGAGTACTATTGAGATTGAGCTGCTTATGATTCCGATAAGTGCTTTGAAGCCTGCCAGGAAAACATTTGCTACTATACCTATGATACTTGCGCGTATTATTACCTTTCCGCGCTTACTTTCTTCATCTGACTGCATTTTTGTCCCCTCTCATTCTGTCGTCTTCACAGTCCTAAAAAAACCGCTTCAACGTATACAATCTGATCATGATCATAAAACCATCTTAACCATCTGAAATTCTGATATATATTATAAAAAAATCCGGGCAGACTGTAAATGTATTTTCATGCCTCAAATGGTTTTGATGATACATTTACAGTTTACCCGGCATGTTTTAAAAGATTAAAGTACTGCTTCGACAGCCTCCTTTACCTTTGCCATATCCTCTGTAGGCTCAAATCTTGCGATAACATTTCCCTTACGGTCAACAAGGAATTTTGTAAAGTTCCACTTGATGTATGCCTTATCGCCGTACTTCTTATTGTTCATATTCGAGAACTTCTCAAGAGTGAAATTCTTAAGTCCCTTGCCAAAGCCTGCAAATGGTTTCTCCGTAGCAAGCCATGCAAAAAGCGGATCTGCAGTATCACCGTTTACATCGATCTTGCCAAACTGAGGAAACTCTGTTCCGAACTTCATGGTGCAGAACTCGTGGATCTCGTCATCCGATCCCGGAGCCTGACCTGCAAACTGATTGCATGGGAAGTCAAGTATCTCAAAGCCCTTATCCTTGAGCTCCTTATACATCTTCTCGAGCGGATTATAATGTGGAGTAAAGCCGCAGCCTGTAGCTGTATTTACAACAAGGATAACCTTTCCTTCATACTCCTTAAGGTTTACCTCATTTCCCTTTCTGTCCTTTACTGTAAAATCATAAATATTAGCCATTGTGTTACCTCCATTTCATTTATTAAAACTGATTTTATCTCTTTGTTACTGTAATTGTTTTAATTGTGCTGCTTTTACTTCCTGAAGCAAATTGTGAATCATGAATCACAAGCTGCAGGTTTTATATTTTGTTCAATTCGATTGTATGCAATCATTATATTAATATAATTCTAATTTGTCAATAGCATAATCAAAAAAATTTTATGCAACTTAAAAAGCAGCTCCGGGTACAGTCCCGAAGCCGCTTCTTCTTTCTTTAAACATTCCTCATATTCCTGAGTCCTTGCCCAGTATTTGATACCCCGGTTTTCAAAATTTTTTCAAGAGCTGCGCATAACTTCCCAGAACACCACGGAAGCCGCTGCTGCCACATTCAGCGAATCAACGTTATGCTTCATCGGTATCTTCACGACATGATCACAGCTTTCTATGACCTCCTCCTTGAGGCCGTAGCCTTCATTTCCAAGTATTATCGCAAGCTTCTCTTCTTCCTTAAGGCACGGATCATCTATTCCGACAGACTTATCGTTAAGTGCCATCGCGGCCGTTTTAAAGCCGAGCTCCTTAAGTCTTTTCATATAATCCTTTTTACTGACCTTCGTCCACGGCACCTGAAATACCGTTCCGACGCTCACTCTCGAAGCACGCCTGTAAAGCGGATCACTTGAATTTCCGGTCACGACAACAGCCTCTATCCCGAGCGCCGCTGCAGACCTGAACATAGCGCCTATATTCGTCGGATTCTCCACATCATCAAATACCGCGATCCTCCTGCAGCCGGAAAGTACATCCGAAAGCTCCGGCAGCTCTCTTCTCTTAAAAAGCGCCAGGACTCCTCTGGAAATATTAACTCCCGTGAGATCCGCTATGGTGTCGTAATCCGCCGTATAAACCGGCACCGTTATATCGCTTTCTACCATTCCTCCGAACTTCCTGCACATTTCATCCGCAACCTTATCGATCATCACAAATGAAACCGGCTCATAGCCCGCTGAGAGCGCTCTCTCTATCACCATAGGGCTCTCCACAACAAAAAGCCCGAGTTCGGGCTCATAATAATGCAGGAGCTGTGTTTCGTTCATACTAAAGTACAGCTCCAGCATCAGATCTTCTCTTATTCCGTTTTCCGATTTAATATCTACCTTTTCAAATTTCATAAGCTGTATGTAAAACCTTCTGCCTGTCCTTTTTTACTTTTTTACTGACAGCTCATCTTTTCTTCTCAAATGACGCGCTGCATTTTGATTATATATTCTTTGGCATCATTTGAGAAGATTACTTTATAAAAATGTCGAATGCCTAAGCACTCTTTCGAATATCTGCTTCATTCTGAAATACAAGGATATCCTCAAGAGATATTCCAAATACTGCAGAAAGAACTACCAGATTATCGATGGTTGGCATAGCTGCGCCCTGCTGCCACTTGTAGATGGCCTGAGGCGTAGAAAAGCCAAAAATGTCCTGAAGGTCCTTTACAGAGAAACCTGCCTGCTTACGAAGCATAGCAATGTTCCTGCCTGTACCTGCCATATCGATTATCGGAATCATATTCATCATGTCCTCCTGTTCCAGCCCTCTGAGCGGGGAGGAACATTCTGAATCCTTCCTTCTACTCAGATGCTTTAAAGTTAAATATCGGACGAAGTACCTCGATAACATCAACTGACTCTCTTATGACATCTATGATGTCTCCGAGAGACTTATAGGCCATCGGCGCCTCGTCTATCGTGTTCTCATTTACGGAAGTCGTATAAACTCCCTTCATTACCTCTCTATACTCCTCCATTGAAAGAGTATTCTTCGCCACTGTACGTGACATCAGTCTTCCTGCTCCGTGCGGTGCAGAGAAGTTCCAGTCCGGGTTGCCCCTGCCAACTGCCAGTACGCTGCCGTCGCGCATATTGATCGGGATAAGCACCTTCTCACCCTTATGAGCCGCTATAGAGCCCTTTCTAAGTATCATTTCATCCGTATCAATATAGTTATGTATGGTATGAAATGCTTCGCCCGGTGTGATTCCCGTCATCTCGAAAATGACCTCAGCCATCTTCTCTCTGTTTCGTTTTGCAAAGCGCTGACAGATCTCTACATCATAAAGATAATCCTCAAAATATTTTCCATTGAGATAGCATAAATCCTCCGGAATGTAGCAATCCCTTCTCTCCCATTTAAGCTCTTTTAGCGCATCCTGGATCTCATTTCTGCGGCCTTCCGCTTTATATCTTGCAATCAGCTCATCCCTTGCGGCGTAGTACTCATCCTTGCCGGAATGAAGCTCTACTGCAAGCTTCTGATAATACTCAGCCACCTGCTTGCCAAGATTTCTGCTTCCTGAATGGATCACCAGATATTTAGTACCGTCAGCCGACTCATCAATCTCTATAAAATGATTTCCTCCGCCAAGAGTACCGAGACTTCTCTCAATATATCTCACATCTTTTAATATTCTGTAGCACTTAAGCTCCGTAAGGTCGAATCTCTCCCTGCGGCCATCCCACACATGCATTCCTGACGGAATCGCATGACACGCGGCATCTATCTTCGAAAGATCTATCTCTTCCTTGCCGAGATTTACCGTATACATTCCGCAGCCAATATCTACTCCAACGATATTCGGAACAGCCCTGTCAATGATTGTCATTGTCGTTCCTATGGTGCAGCCCTTACCCGCGTGAACATCCGGCATTATTCTGATCCGGCTGCCCTCGGTAAGATCATAATCACACATACGGCGGATCTGTTCGATTGCTTCATCCTCCACTACCGTGGCGTAGCATATAGCTGTATTCACTTTTCCTTTAATCTCGAACATCTCCGTCTCCTCCTTATTTAGTATTTTTTGATCATTAAAATCATTTCGCAGTCCACCGGTTTCAGCCGTCTGCCCCGCATCCGGCTCTTGCTGACTGTCTGACTCGTGCCCTGCTCTTTGACACCGTCTAAAGCACATAAAAAAACCGCCTGTCCATATATTTGGATAAGCGGCATCTGATAATCTCCTAATCTAAACCTAGTCAGTTTATCAACTGACAGTAATATTATGAGACCTGTGTCTACTTATCCGGTTATTCCATACGAAACCATAGTTCTGTCCTTTTATTTCAGGCAAAACTTCACTACTTATCAAAATATTAAACTTTTCATATGCAGCTGATCTCATAACATTTCCTTTCCCGGACAGCGTCCGTATTTTTTAAATCCTTTCATGACAAAACCCCGGAATCATCCTCCCGAATCCTGTCACATATCACATAGTAACATGTTTTGTATCATTTGTCATTATACTTCTAGTATAATTTTTCAAATTTTATCCGCATTTTAAGATCAGTCATCGAACTTGAAATCCTTCAGTAAATCTCCAAGCGAGGTGCCTATCTCTTCTGATTCAGGAAGTACATATTCTTCTTCAGCAGTCTCTTCCTCCGGATCATCCAGAAGTGCCTTTATGGAAAGTGATATCTTGCCATCCTTGACATCGATAACCTTTACATCAACCTCCTGACCCTCTGTCAGAACAACTGATGGATGCTTGATCCTTTTATGCGAAATCTGCGAGATATGAACCAGCCCTGATAAACCGTCGCCAATATTTACAAATGCGCCGTATTCCTTGATCGTGGCTACCTCACCATGGAATACCTGTCCGATCTTAACATCGGATATTTTCTTCTTTCTGCTGATCTCCTGTCTCTCCTTAAGTATCTCTTTGGCAGAAAGTATCAGCTTATCCTCATCCATATCTGCTTCGAATACCCTTACCTCGATTTCTTTTCCAAGGTACGGATTACAGTTTTCTATCCTCTCAAGCGACAGCTTTGAGATCGGTATAAAAGCTCTTAAGCCCTCTAAATCAGCAACAACTCCGCCTTTAACTATCTCATTTACAGTTACTGTCACATTTTCCTGTGATTCCTTTAGCTCTTCAGCTCTTCTCCATGCAAGAAGTGTGTCCGTATCATGGACACCATCCCCCATCAAGCTGTATGATTCTTCGAGCAGTGCCTCGTAATCCTTCATTGATTCTTCCATTTTTTAAATACTCCTTCACCTTTTTATAATTGCAGTCTCAGGTTATATCTGATATCTTCCACAGTGCGGATCGTATCTTCTATCTTCTGTCTTGCCTCATTTATCTTTCCTTGAACGATCCAATCCACAAAAAAACCATCAAAGAAAAAATCAGCAAAACTTAAAAATGAATTCGTGTCCAGACCGAGATCAGTCATCTGATTCACATCCATAAGTTCTCTTTCGAGTTTCCTCAACGCCACATTGGCATCATCCATATACATCTGGGAATCAGACATTTTATTTCTTTTGATAGCTGTGCTGAAAAAACCTCCTCCGATCATATCATATATGCCCCAGTTACGTGCACTGGTAAGGGAATTCTTCGCTCTATTCAAATAAAACAAAGCATCATCCGCAGCCCGGATTGCCTCAATCACTTCTGTTCTGTAATCACTCATTAATTCTCCCCCCTTTAGTCATAAACGGAAAGCTATTTCTTGCCTCCATTATAACAAGGTCGTTAATGAAATAAAACACCATATTCTATGGCATCAGTTCAAGTCCAAAAAAAGTAACTCTTCTATACTATCAATAATATGATCCGGTCTTTTGCTCTCGTCATCTATGCACTGATATTTTGCGTAGGCTTGACGAACCCATACAGTTTTCATTCCGATTTTCTTTGCCGGAACAATATCATTATCCAATCTGTCGCCTATCATAACCGCTTCGGACGGTTCACATTCTGCCTTTTCTAAAGCCATAGTAAATATCCTTAGATCAGGCTTCACACAACCTGCTTCAGCTGACGCTATAACAACATCAAAATACTTTCCAATGCCCCAGTTATCAATTCTTTCCTGCGTGCCTAATGACTGATTTGCTATGATTCCTAGCTTGTATTTACCATATAAACCGGATATCACGCTGTGGGTTGCTTTATAAAGCTTTTCCAAGCTGTTATCCCACTCCGGCAGCACTGCTCCGTAAGCTTTGGCTGCCGCCCTGATAGGCGTCGGACAAGTTTTTGCTTCGTCATATACCTTATTCATAAACTCCTCTGGCGGAATGTTTAATTGCTTTAT
>ONVE01000215.1 GCA_900321215.1 uncultured Eubacterium sp.
CTCTTGGTGTCCTCCGAAAAAGCATACAGGCTCTTTGCATGCTTAAGGCAAAGTGCGCTGTATTCAGGGTCACTGTCCTTAAAAACTACCGATGCTGCCGCAAGTGCTGCCGCTGCCTCGCCCGTAACAGCCGATCCCGGACTGCTCTTTGTAACCTTGTAGGATGGTCTGTTCATGGACATAACCTCTGCAGGTCCCCACCATGAATGATCCGCTCCTCCGTCGCCTACCTGATAATAGAAAACCTCATCCTCAGGATGACATTTGATCAGATAATCTGTGGCCCATTTAATATCAGCTAAAATGTAGTCCAGCTGTCCGCTCTCTTCATATGCGTCTCTGTCCTCATAAACCGACCATGAAAGCATTGCTGCACTGTATGCCATAGGAAGATTGAACTTTACGTGGTCGCCTGCATCGTACCATCCGCCTGTAAGATCAAGTCCTGCATCGCTTCCGTCCGTAAGTCCACTGTCGCCTCTCCAGTTGCATCTTACCTGCTCCGGAAGATCTCCCGAACGCTGCAGCTCGTAAAAAAGTATGCTCTTCTGAAGCGCCTCGCCATAATTAAAATTGCCAGTTCCCTTTGTACCCTCATAGCCGTTTCCGGTCTCTGTGAGATTTCCGGTATCAAGGGTTGAAACAGCATTTACAACCGGCTTAGAATCCGTACTGCCGCCATTTTCCTTACCATTATTGCTGCCGGCTTCAGTCTTACTCTCAGTAGCCTCTGCCTTACTTTCTGCAGTAGTCTGATTGTTATTTTCCGCCGCCTCAGTCTTTCCCGGCTTTTTATCATCAGTGTCCTGCTCTTTTCCTGCGGAACCATCCGCCACTGTCTGCTCCTTCGGCTCTGCGTCATCCTTGCCGCGTCCCAGCTTAAAACCGATAATGCCTACCACAACAGCCAGCACCACTACAATAATACTTGAAATGATCAGTTGTTTTTTATTCATATCCCACCTGCTTCTTTTATACTTTTAACTTTCAATATTTCCGTTTTTAATTTGCTGCTTTTTCGCTGTTACCTGTTACTTTACTCTTTTAACCATAACTTTACAGCTATCATATTATTACTTTTGCTTTTAATCCCGCTTTTTCACTCTCTGTACTTTCTTACTATCTCGGTAAAATCATCTGTAAGCTCTGAAAAAGCGTCTATAACTTCAGGATCAAAATGAGTTCCGCTCTCTTCTTTGATTATCCTGACCGCCTTTTCTATCGGGTAGCCTTCCTTGTAAGGTCTTCTCGATACAAGTGCGTCAAATACATCCGCTACCGCCATGATACGTGCCGAAAGCGGTATATCTGTTCCTGAAAGATGTTTGGAATACCCTTTATCGCTGCCGTCCCACCATTCATGATGATAGCTTGCAATATCCGTAGCCATCTGTATATATGCTGTAGAACCCAGCGTTTCTGCCGCATTTACAAGCATTTCCCTGCCCAGGTCGACGTGAGTCTTGATGACCTCATACTCCTCATCATTCAGCTTGCCCGGCTTATTCAGTATCGCATCAGGAATCTTGATCTTGCCGATATCATGAAGAGGCGCCGCTATCCTTAAGGTATTGATGTATTCATCTGTAAGTATATCCGTATACTTTCCGCGCTCTCTCAGCTTATCCGCAAGAAGAGCGGAATACTCAGCGGTTCTTTTAACATGATAGCCTGTAGTCTTATCACGGCTTTCCACTATGTCCGCCAGCGTGGTAATGATATTTACGTTCAGCTCGGAGATAGTCTTGGCCTGCCGCGTCGTCGTATCGATATATTCATCAATCTGCTTTACCGTTTTATTGATCGACCGGTACAGTATCTCTATCTCATTTCCGGTTTGGATATTCAGCTCGTCGATATTCTTAACCGACTGATCACGTCCCTTTTCATCATCGTAGGCAAAGTTCTTCATCTCCCTCGTCATCAGCCTGAGCGGTCCGACCACCCTGTAATTTGCGATAAGCATCGAATACGAAACTATGCATATCAGGAGTCCGAGGATAGCTGAAAACATCTTGCCGCAATAGAGAAATGTTTCCGTTCTCAGAAGATCAATATCATAATCACCGTCCGGATAGCCTGCAACTCTTGCTTCAAGATGAGTCTTAAATGAGATCGCAAATGCAACGATAGCGATAGCAAAACCTGAAACGAACAACACAAGCGCCACCTGTTTTTTCAGTGAGCTTACATTTTTCCTGTCTCCGTCCTGCTTAACCTCACGTCCGGCGATCCATATCATTTCCTTCTTAACACCTGCCGGAATAAGGAGGGTGATAGAAAATGCAGCGATCATCGAGATCAGCTTATCCGGAATCTCTATACAGAAATCGGCCAGGATCTGCGCAACTATAATAGGCGCTCCACCTTCGCTGATGGCTCTTGCCACAGGAGCCGCAACATTATCTGCTATGTCAAATGAAAACAGTATGTATGATAAAAATGAACATGGCACGCTGAGAAGGAGAAAATACGGAAGAAGCCTGATCACATCAAACGGTCTGCTGAATCTTCCCTTGTCCGCTGCGCGTCCCACGATGACAGCGATCATTACATTTATAATGCCATAATAAAATGTAGAAGTATCGGATAAGCCTCCGATCATATTTGTGATAAAACCAACTGTTGTACCGGGTGCAAGTCCTCCAATCGCAGCCGCAGCCATGGTTCCGATAGAATCAAGATAAAGCGGACAATTAGTAGCCGCAACAATCTCAGTGCATAACCTGTTGATCAAGATACCGATTATCACTGTAAGTGCCGCATATATGATGCTTTTTTTACTGATATTCTTCATGCTTCCACCCCTTTATACATTGAAGATACAGTACTATTGTACTAAAATTCAAACAGCAATACAACAATTTATCATCTTTTTATCATTCATCCGCAAGCATCAATAAGTGATTTTGCCTTCATATATCCGCACATCAATAAGCTGTTTCCCCTTCATATACTGCTGCATTATTTAGAATTTTTACTTCCGCTCACGCCTCGTGCATCGCTGTAACTATAGCGTATTCTCTTGTGCATACGCCCAAAGAGCTTACACCCAGCGATAAAACCTTCCTTCCAACCTCATATCTGGATAAGTCTGTTGCCCCGTACAGACACTGCGATACAGCATAAACCTTTTTACCGGACTCTATGATCTTCTGAACCGCCGGTATCAGATTTCTCTGCCCGGTTGAGATTCCGCCTGCCCCATAAAGCTCAAGTACCACCGCTTCCGTATCCTCTGCCACCATACTAAGCAGGTCTTCAGCACTGAGTCCCGGATAAAGACTTATAAAACGAACCTTCCTGTTAAAATGAGGCCTGTATTCATAGCCCTCTTCATTTTGCCCGCCGGTTTTCTCTCCAGTCCTCTCGCCGTTTTTTTCTGTATCCGGATATCTTCTCTTCACCTCGGCAAAAGCGTCAAAATCCTCCGAGTCAATCTTTGTTACATATCTTCCCTCAAGAAGCCGGCCGTTAAATGCAAGATATACTCCGGCTGCATCGCCCATCGCCGCAAATACCGCATCACAGAAATTCCTCACAGCGTCGGTTCCTTCAAAGCCTATCGGGAGCTGTGAACCGGTCATTATAACCGGCTTGCCTATTCCTTTAAGCATTACAGTAAGAGCCGCTGCCGTAAATGCCATCGTATCTGTTCCATGCGTTACGACAAAGCCGTCAAAGCTATCTCTCTCCTTATCGATAAGGTCTCCGATCATTAACCAGTTCTCCGGCTGCATATCGGAGCTGTCGATATTCATAAGATCCTTCACTTCTATAGAAAGCTTACCCTCCGAAAGGAAAGCCTCCAGCCTCTTTGGCGCCTCTTCTCTATAAGATATTATGCGGTCGATAAGCTCATTACCCTGAAGCTCCGGTCTAAGTCCATGTCCGCTGTCCGAAGAGACTATGGTTCCCCCTGTAGCGATAACGCAGATTTTCTTCATTTATAAAACCTCCCAAACGTATAAGCCCCGGCTGCCTGTACTTTTCAGTATGAGGCACCGGGTCTTTTACCTTAAACTCTTTTTAATATTACTCCGGAAGACCGGAAAGCTTTTCAGTCGCTCTTCTAAAATCATTGAAATATGTAATCGCAACAACTCTGCCGCTTGTATCATTGTATGTCAGCATGAGGCAGTCATTTGTAGCTCTGCTGAAATAAAAATCCGATGTTGACTTTCCGCTGTAGAGATCGTTCATTACATTAAATGTATTTTCATATTTATAAGTAATATTATTTCTTACATCAATGAGTGTATCACCAATCTTTATGCCATAGATCGAATATTTCTTGTTATCGATATGGATTCCGAACTGCTTTCCGTCCAGATAGAGAACAGCTATATCACCATTTCCATCCGTTGTGACATTTCCGGACGAATACTGTCTGACTCTGCCAACGGTTTTGTCATTCCTCTCAAGCTTTACTCCCAGCTCCTTCTCAAGTGCTGCAGAATCCATATTTACGCAGTTTGAGATATCCTTAACCTTTGGAAAGAATATCTTCATTACTAAAAATACTGCCGCTGCAATAAGGCCTCCTATAATAAGAAGCTTTATCACAAGTCCGCCGATGCTCTTCTCCTTCTTAAGACTTCCGGTATAAGTACTGTCAGTCTTGATAGGCGGAAGATCTCTCGGCTCCGAAAAATCCTTCTCAAAATCTAAGATTTTATTCTTTGCTAAATCCTCTTCACTGATCCCCTCAATTTTATCTTCGTCCTTAAGCTTTAACTCCATACTTCCCTTCTCCTTATAATTTATTTATTAAGATAAAATGCCCACAGACCATCTATCTGCTTATACAGTCTCTCATAGCTCCATTTTTTCTCGCTGTTTTTTACAGAATACGGATCATTTACTGTAAATTCTCCATTCTCATATCCTGTAAGAACTATGAAATGACCTCCGTCGGTAAAATCCCCCCTCCCGACTATCGCAATGATAGGATGTCCTGTTGTTACCGCTTCTGACATAGCCTCCTCGCCAAGTCCGATCTCCACCGCATATACTCCGTAATCAAGGCATCCGCGGCTCATAAGACTCCAGGCAGTTCCAGCTCCGTTATAATAGTATCCGCCGTCATCCGCATATTTTGCGATCTTTGCAGGTGACGCATCAGCATTTCCTGTAAGATATGTTACTACCATGGCAAGACATGTAGGACCGCAGCCGTTATTCGCCATATATCCGTCGCCGTATTTCATATAACCCCAGCGCGGATCCCACTGCAGGAAGAGCGGAACCTTTCCTTCGGCAGCGACAGCCATCTCCTTTGATATATCATTATCAACCGGATTCTTGCTCTTTAAAGGATAATTGTATACAAAATCCAAAGTTTCATGATTCTTGTGAAGAAGAAGCTGAAAATCCTCAGGATATCTGTTCGGATTATTCCTTATCTCTTCAACCTTACGTATCTGATCCTCTGTATATTCAGGAAATTCTCTCTCTATAGCCGAATATTCCTTTTCCTCCTGTGTGGTCGGCTCCTCGGTCGCTTCCTCCGTCGTAAGGGATTCACTGAGTGCATCAAGCTCGCTGCTTACACTTTCCAGCCTGCCCTCCATCTCCGACAGCTGCTGCTCCTTTTCGTTAAGAACCTTTTCCTTTGCATAGTATTCCCGCTCCCTTGTATTTACTTCATTTCCAACCTTTGCATCTACTATTAAAATGATAAGGTCGACCACGAAGAAGGCCGCAAGAAGTATCAGTACAAGAAGCTTCTTCTCAAATATGCCGTTTAATATTCTCTTCATTGTTGTTTTCTGCTTTTCCGAAGCCGGTTCCTTCTTTTCTCTGGAAGTTTCCGAACCTTCTGTGATTTCCGGCTTTACGGCAGTTTCACGTTTCTTCTGATTTTCCGCAGCCGGATTCTTCACTTTTCCGGAAGTTCCCGGTTTCCCTGCAGAAGCTTTTTTATTTATATTATCACTCATTAATTGTC
>ONVE01000211.1 GCA_900321215.1 uncultured Eubacterium sp.
AAATATATTACCGGTCGTTTCTATTATATATATGTTCAATTTAAATTACAAGAGAAAAACGAAAGAAAACGAAATATTAAGAAAGACAGCGAAAATAATCAAAAAAATATTTATTATATATTGACAAAAAAACAATAATGTTTTATCTTTATAGCAGAAATACGAAAGTTTACGAAAATGAATATCGAAACAATCGAAAAAGTTCTGATATATAAATAGAAGGTAAACGTTATTTTCAGGGGGCTGGTAAAACGTTTATGAGCGTGACAGCTGCAGGCGGTGCAGCAGTAAGGCGGGGTTATGAAAAAGAAGACAAGGATCAGGATAACTGCACTTTTTACGTCTTTAATGTTTCTTTTTTCCGGATGCGGCAAGAAAGAAGACAGTAATAAATCTCAAATGGAGGAGCTGAACGGAAAGCTTACTTCCTATGAAAAACTGACTGATGAGGATAATAACATTAGAACCTGTTACGAGGTATTTGTATATTCCTTCAGCGACAGTGATGGCGACGGCATCGGAGATCTTAACGGTCTGACAGAAAGGCTGGATTACATAAATGATGGTGATCCTTCCACGAAGACAGACCTTGAATGTACGGAGATCTGGACTATGCCGATCTTTCCGTCTCCAACATATCATAAATACGATTCCACTGATTATAAAGCGATAGATCCTCAGTATGGAACTATGGAAGACTTTGAAAAGCTGGTTGCAGAGTGCCATAAGAGAGGAATCAAGCTTATCATAGATCTGGCAGTGAACCACACATCAAATGCACATCCGTGGTTCAGGGAAGCTTCTGAATATATGAAGAAGCTTCCGGAAAATGAAGAGCCGGATATCTCAGAATGTAAATACGTCGGATATTATAATTTCACAAAGCAGGCTCATTCAGGCTATGAAATGCTTGGAAACGACTGGTACTACGAAGCACGTTTCTGGTCAGGCATGCCGGATCTTAATCTTGACAACGAAGAAGTAAGAAATGAGATAAAGGATATCATGTATTTCTGGCTTGATAAAGGAGTTGACGGCTTCAGACTGGATGCAGTCACTTCATATTATACAGATGAAAAGCAGAAAAACATTGAGTTTCTCGAATGGCTGAATAAAACAGTTAAGGAGAAGAAGTCAAATGCTTATATAGTCGGCGAGTGCTGGGCGGATATGTCGACCTACAGTGATTATTATAAGAGCGGTGCGGATTCCTTCTTCGATTTCGGATTCTCCGGTCAGGACGGTGTTATCGCATCTGTTGCAAGAGGAAGCAAGAAGGCTTCGTATTACGGCGAAATGCTTGTAAGAGAAGAAACTCTTCTCAATGATGTTTCGGACGGCAAAGCGATAAATGCTCCATTTTATACGAATCATGACATGGCGAGAAGCGCAGGCTACTATGTAAATGATGACGGCAGCAAGGTTAAGCTTGCGGGTGCGCTCAATCTTCTCGGTTCCGGAAACGCCTTCATTTATTACGGTGAGGAGATCGGACTCAGAGGATCTGGCAAGGATGAAAATAAAAGAATAGCTTATCCGTGGACGGCTTCGGATGCTTCGATACTTAAGAAATACATCTGCAAGGGTCCGGATGGTGCGACAACCCAGATGCTTACATTTGGAAGCTACGAGGACCAGAAGGATGATGAGTATTCGGTATATAATTACTTCAGAAATGCTATAAGGATCAGAAATGCGTTCCCGGCTCTTTCAATGGGACGTACAGATTATAATGAAGAGCTTTCTGGCGAAAATACATGCGTATTTATCAGAAGGATCGAGGATCTTTCAGAGGAGGAAGTGTTAGTCGCAATCAACAGCAGCGGTGAGACGCAGGAGATCGACCTTTCCTCATTATCGGAATATAAGAACCTTAAAGCGGTACTTACAGTATCAAAGGATAAAGTAAAACTTGGTTCCGGAAAATTAACGCTTCCGCCTTACGGAATAGCGTTTATCACAAAATAGAAATATACTACAGATCAGCCATCAAGGGCAAAAGGAGTTAGCGTGAAAAAGACAGCTGTGCTTTGGAAAAAATATTATAAAGAGAATAAGAATACCCCTGAATTTAACTACACCGGTCAGCTTGGAGCGAGAGTAGTAGAAGGCGGTACGATGGTAAGACTCTGGAGCCCGGTAGCTGAGGAAGTAAGGCTTAACCTTTATTCGGACGGCGGAGAAGGAAAAGTCAGAAGAGATGGCTACGGAATGCTTGTAAGAGATGAGTCAGCTGATGAAAATGCAGGACTTGTTATGACAGTTCCGATGACCTACGACAGAAAAAACGGCATCTGGGTATATATGACAGAAGAGAATCTGGCAGGAGCTTATTATGATTTTGATATCACCATCGAGGGTGTTACCAGAAAATCTTCCGATCCTTATGCGGTAGCTGCAGGGGTAAATGGCCAGAGATCCATGATACTTCCGAGAGAGATGTCCAATCCTGAGGGCTGGAAGGAAGATAAGGCACCGGAAAGAACCGGAACAAATGTCATTTACGAGATAAATGTAAGAGAGTTCTCGTATCAGCTTGAAATGGGTGAGGACGCAGGAAGATACACAGCATTTAAGAGATTCTTATCAGGTGAGAACTTCGGTATCAAGGGTACTTCGTACAGTATAAATCCATTTGAACATATGAAAAAACTCGGAGTAACCCATGTACAGTTAATGCCGGCATATGATTTTGGCTCGGTAGATGAGAGAATGACTACTGAAGAATTTAACTGGGGCTATGATCCGATGAACTATAACGTTCCTGAGGGAAGCTTTTCAACAGATCCTTTCTCAGGTGAAACAAGAGTAAGAGAATTCAAGGAAATGGTGCAGGCGCTTCACACAGCGGGCTTCAGGGTTATCATGGATGTGGTTTATAACCATACCTACAATCTTGAGAATTCATTTCAGAAGACAGTTCCATGGTATTACTACAGAGTCAGTGAGAACGGCGAGACATCAAACGGTTCAAGATGCGGAAATGATGTTGCCAGCGAAAGACTCATGGTTGGAAGATTTATCCTTAACTCCATAATGTACTGGGCTGAGGAATATCATATAGACGGTTTCAGATTCGATCTTATGGGACTTCTTGATACGGAGCTTATGAATGAGATCAGAAGAAACCTTGATGAGAGATTCGGAAAAGGCGAGAAGCTTATATACGGAGAGCCTTGGGCAGCCGGCGATACGGAAATGGAAGACGGCTTTACTCCGGCACTTAAGAAAAATGCAAATGACTTCCTTGATAAAAATGTAGGCTTCTTCAGTGATGACATAAGAGACGACATAAAGGGCTCTGTATTTGATCCGAAGAGCATGGGCTTTGTAAACGGAGGCTGCATCGATCAGGAGATGGTGGATGCGATAAATGCAAAGCTTGCCGAAACCGGAGAATTAAAAACAGAGGATATTCCTGAGAAGCGTATCGAGGAGGAGATAGCAGCGGCTGTTACAGCTTATCATGAGAGAGGCTTCAGTCCTTCGCAGATCGTAAGATATGTAAGCTCACATGATGATCTCACACTTTGGGACAAGCTTACTATCACCACTCCGGATGAGGAGCTTAGGAAGAAGCAGAACATTCTCGCTGCAGCAGCTTATATACTCGGACAGGGACATATCTTCATGCTTTCGGGTGAAGAATTCCTTCGAACCAAGGGCGGAGAGGATAATTCCTATAACCTTCCGATCACAGTCAACAGACTGGATTGGGCGGAATGCATCAGAAATAAAGATATTGTGGAGCTTTACAGTGAGCTTATATATATCAGGAAGAACTGCGAGGCACTTGCGGATCTGGGACCTAAAGCTTACAAAAGAGTAAAGATAATGAAAGCAGAGAACGGAGTTGTGGCATTTCAGGCAGAAGACATCTTCGTAGTGCTTAACAGTAATGAGACTAAGGCTTACTCACCAGTCCCTGAAGGAAGCTGGGAGATGATCATAGGAAATATCGATGACAGAGTAAGCAGTGAAAAATGGAACGAAAGAGTAAGAAGCTTTGATCAGGTTTCGGTAACAGTCTACAAAAGGATAAATATTCCTATGGGCAACAGCATTGTAGATATATATATGGACGATAACAAGGTGATCCGTGACTGACCGTATAGAGAAGATTTTGGAGGACTTATGAATCTTGCTGCGATTTATCACAGAACAACAGACAAATATGCGTATCAGCTTTCAGACAATGAGCTGATCATAAATATTGAGACCGGATATGATGTGGACAAGGTATACATACATCATGGCGATCCTTATCTTGCCGGAATAATGGGAGGCAAGGAACAGTGGCAGGGCCGCAAGGAAGAAATATTCTTCAAGAAGAGAGAGAAGACTCACATATGGTGGACAACGACACTTTTCCCGGAATTTAAGCGCTGCAAATACTATTTTGAGATAGTCAGCGGTGATGAGACAGTGTTCCTCTTCGAAGACGGATTTTATACCGAAGAAGAGATGCATCGTCCGGGCAAGGTTCTTTCATACTTTATCTATCCGTGGATGAATCCGGTGGATACCTTCAGGACACCTGCCTGGGTAAATGAAACCATCTGGTATCAGATATTTCCGGAACGCTTCTGCAACGGTGATCCTTCGAACGACAACGAAGGAACAAAACCGTGGAAATGCGAGAAGATCACAGGCTACAACGATTATTACGGCGGAGACCTTCAGGGTATCATAAACCGTTTTGACCATATAAAGAATCTTGGAATAACCGGTATCTACCTTACGCCGGTATTCGAGGCGGATTCGAATCATAAATATAATACAACGAATTATAAGAAGGTGGATCCTCATTTCGGAACGAATGAGAAGCTTAAGGAGCTGGTTAAGCTTTGCCATGACAATGGCATCAGAGTAATGCTCGATGCGGTATTCAATCATACCGGTACGGACATTTCGATGTGGCAGGATGTACTTACCAACGGAGAGATGTCAAAGTATAAGGACTGGTACATGATAAATGAATGGCCGGTCGACAAGAAGAGGGATACAAAGGATAAGAGATTTTATTCATTTGCCTTCACTGAGATGATGCCGAAGCTTAACACCAACAATCCTGAGGTAAGAGAGTACCTGAAGGATATCGTAAGATTCTGGATGAAGGAGTTCGATATCGACGGCCTCAGATTTGACGTCGGAAATGAGATCTCTCACAGACTGCTTCAGGAGCTCAGGATAATGTGCAAGGACATCAAGCCTGATTTTTATCTTCTCGGAGAGATATGGCATGATGCAACACCATGGCTCCTTGGAAATGAATATGATGCAGTCATGAATTATCCGCTTTCAACCGCCATCTCAAACTATTGGATATATCCTGAATGGGACAGCGTGGAATTTGAATACGGCGTGAACCGGAGCTTCACGATGTATATGCAGCAGGCAAATGATGTTATGTTCAATCTTCTTGATTCACATGACACCAACAGACTTATCGATAAGGTGCAGGACAAAGACATTTTCTATCAGCAGCTGGCAGTCCTCTACACGATGCCGGGAAGCCCTTGCGTATATTACGGAACTGAGATCGTGATGCCGGGAAGTTACGATCCGGACTGCAGAAGATGCATGCCGTGGGATGATATAGACGCCGGAAAATATGACGAAGAGATAGAAGAACTGAAAAAGCTGATAAGGCTTCGTAAGAATCACAAGGCAGCGAGAAGCAGGAATTTCCATTTTCCTGGAAATGTAGGCGACTCGAGAACGGTAGAGTATATCAAGCTCTGGGGAGACAGCTGCATAAGCGTTATCCTTAACTGCGGTGATAAGCCGGTGGAGATACCGCCGGAGATCTGCTACAAGAATATCCTCTACAGCAGACATTATGAAGCGGGCGTTTTACAGCCAAAGGGCATACTTATAAACGCAATGACGTAATAAATGTCATGAAAATGATATAAATATCACAGAGTTATCAATAAAATGAGATTGAAAAAAAGGAGAGAACAATGCGAAGATCAGGAATACTGCTTCCGATATTCAGCCTTCCGGGTAAATACGGAATAGGAAGCTTTTCGGAGAATTCATACAAATTCATAGATTTTCTTAAGAATGCAGGCCAGAAATACTGGCAGATACTTCCGGTCGGACCTACCGGATACGGTGATTCGCCTTATCAGACCTTCTGCAGCTTTGCAGGAAATCCATATTTTATCAGCCTTGAGAAGCTCATCAAGGAAGGGCTTCTGAAGGAAAAAGAGGTGGATGAGGTTTACAGCGGAACCAATCAGCCGGATGATAAAAAGGTTGATTATGAAATGCTTTATAACACAAGGTTCGGACTTCTCAGAAAGGCTTATGAAAAGGCTCTCAGCAAGAAGCTTCTTGAAAAGCCTGCATTTAAGAAGTTCTGCAGTGAGAATGAGGAATGGCTTCAGGATTACTGCCTTTTCATGGCTATAAAGACAGAGATGGGCGGAGCAAGCTTTACCACATGGCCTAAGGCTCTCAGAACAAGAAATGAAGCAGAGCTTAAGAAGGCAGAGGAAAGACTTAAGGATGATATCGGATTCTACAAATTCATCCAGTTTAAGTTCTACGAACAGTGGTATGCAGTCAAGAAATACGCAAATGACAAGGGAATAGAGATAATAGGCGACCTTCCGATATATGTTGCACCTGACAGCGCAGATGTATGGGCACATCCGGAGCTCTTCCAGCTTACAAAGGATGCGGTTCCGAAGAGGGTTGCAGGATGTCCGCCGGACGGTTTCACACCGCTCGGACAGCTCTGGGGCAATCCGCTTTATGACTGGGATTATCATGAGAAAACCGGTTACGCATGGTGGATCAGCCGTCTTGATAAATGCAGAGGACTTTACGACATCATAAGGATCGATCATTTCAGAGGCTTTGATGAATATTATTCGGTTCCTGGTCAGGACACGGATGCAACCCGCGGAAAATGGGTGAAGGGTCCTGGAATGAAGCTGTTTAATGCGATAAAGGAAAGTCTCGGTGAGATAAGGATCATTGCAGAGGATCTCGGTTATACGACCGATTCGGTAAGACAGCTTGTTAAGGATTCAGGCTTCCCGAACATGAAGATCATGGAGTTCGCATTTTACGAGAGCGAGGACGGAGGCAATTCCGAATTCCTTCCTTTCAACCATTACAGCAACTGTGTAGTCTATACAGGAACTCATGATAATGAGACCCTTATAGGATGGCTTAAGAATACCGATGACAACACCTTCAGGAGAATGACAGAATACATCGGATACGGCAATATTGCACGTACAGACTACAATATGAAGAAGATTGCGCAAACAATTATACGCGTTGCGCAGAATTCGGTGGCAGATTACTGTATTATTCCACTTCAGGATTATCTGTACCTTGGAAATGAAGCTCGTATAAATTCTCCTTCAGTTCTGGGAGGAAACTGGAGCTGGAGAGTTGACAAGTCAGTTCTCAATAAGAGAACAGCTTCGAGAATACGCCATTTTGCCGAGGTTTACGGCAGAATTTAGTGATTTGGTCCGGATTATGATCCGGCTTCATTTCATAAATTTTAATCTTTAAAAAAACTTTAAAAATAAGTTGACAAGAGGTGATGTCGGTGGTACAGTAGAGACATGAACAACCGGTTGCGCAAGAGAGAAGAAATTGACCGGTAAAAAAACCATTTATTTATTATGTGTTAACAAAGTCACTTTAAGAAATGATCCGCACAGGATCGAATCTAAGAGAGGATCCGGAACGGATCAAAAGAGGAGGAAAACATAATATGAAAAAGAAATTAGTTGCAGGAATGCTTGCGACAGCAATGGTAGCATCCGTATTTACAGGATGCGGCAAGAAGGATGATGAGAAGAGTACAAGCGCTGAGAACAAGACCAGCGTAGAAGTTACAGCTGATGATAAGGGCGAGATCAAGCTCTGGGTAGCTGATAACACAGTTGATTTCACAAAGGCTCAGGTTGATAAGTTCCTTGAAGCAAATCCTAACTACAAGGGATTCTCAGTAACAATCGAAGCAGTTGGTGAAGGCGATGCAGCTACAAACATGATCACAGACGTTACAGCAGGTGCTGATATCTACGGTTTCGCACAGGATCAGCTTGCAAGACTTGTTTCAGCTGGAGCAATCGCACCAGTAAATGCAAGTGCTGACTGGATCAAGGAGAACAACGATGCAGGTGCTGCAGGAGCAGCTACAATCGGTGGAACAACATATGCATTCCCACTTACATCTGATAACGGATACTTCTTATACTATGATAAGAGCGTTATCTCAGATCCTTCAACACTTGAAGGCATCCTCGCTGATTGCGAGAAGGCTGGTAAGGGTTACTACATGGAGATCAACTCTGGTTGGTATGACACAGCATTCTTCTTCGCTACAGGATGTAAGCTTGAGTACGGTATCGATTCAGAAGGAAAGCTTAATTCTTCAAATATCACATATGCATCAGACGAAGGTGTTGCAGCTATGAAGGCTATGATCAACCTTCACAAGTC
>ONVE01000210.1 GCA_900321215.1 uncultured Eubacterium sp.
ATCATTTTTTAAATCAGATCAGGGGTTCCTTGTTGGTATGTTAATGTGGAGGGGTGTAAATGGACAAGGAAAGTGAATTTCAAAAAACGTTAAAATACGTGATCTTTGTTATCGCGGCATTTTGTCTTCTTTGCCGGTTATTTATGCTTTTTTCCGAGCCCGGCTATTTTTCAGGTCTTGGTAAGTTAATAGATATTCTGACGCAGCTTGTAGGTATAGCATGTCCTGCCGTAATAGGATATTTTCTTTTTGTCGGACATGAGGATACGGAGAAGTTTGCAGGCTTCGCCGTTGGCGGACAGTCACTTTTCGACGGCTTTACAGTAATACCGCTTCTTATTGTGTATATAAAGTATACCAAGGGCACCGACGGTATGTCTGTCTGGGTAGTGATCGTTCTGATCCTTCTGGCTCTTCTAATGTTCTTCACAGCGTATGTTTCAGTAATGTACAGCCTTGACAGAGTGACCTGCATACCTATGCTTTTACTGGTACCGATAACACTACTGCTTCGTAATTTTATCTTCGGTAAAGCTGATTCAAGACTTCAGGATTTCGGCGGCGAGAGATTTAAGGAAACGCTTATGACACCATGGCTTTTCCTGCAGATGCTTTTCTTTATATTTTTCATCATCTGCCTTGTGGTATATCTTGAGAGCAGATTCCTCGGCGAGTTAAAGGATGAACCGAAGAAGATATTCTCTAAAAACCTTATATTCGGTACATACACCAATCTTTATAAAAATGAAGCCGATAACTATGTTGAGTATAATGCTTCAAAATATAGAGATGACGAGCCTGAGAAGGTATCCTTTGATAAGCATGAGAGCTGGAAGATGCCTGATGATGTGCAGAACATAGTAGATCAGGTGGCGGAAGCTGTAAGAAATACGGCTGAAGAGGAGAAGAGGAAGGCGGCGGCAGAAGAAAGAACCGTTAACCATCCGAACTATGATGATTTCTCTGATTCTGATACATCCGCACATTCTTCTGCATATTCGCGTATGAAGAATGAAATGGACAGTGCCGAAGAAGATGAGGATCAGGATGAAGATGATGATTTGGATTTAGAAGAGGTTGATCTTGATAAATTCGATTCACTGAAAAATGATTCTGCTGTCAGCGGCACGGAAAAGAATGATTCTGATGCTGCAGATGCTGCGAAGACAGAAGCTTCCGCAGAAGATAAGGATTCATCTGATAAAGAGTCAACAGCATTAAAGAATGATCCAGAAGAAGATTCGGAAGAAGACGAGCCGGTTGAGAGAGTCTTAGACAACAGATTCTATGAGATTGATGCTAAGGAATATCCGCTTACATTTGATAAGTTCAGTGTTGAAAGTGTCAGAGACAGAGCGGCTGATGATGAGCAGTTTGAGAAGATTGTAAAAGCAGTAAATGTGATGAGCCGCGAGGAGAAGCTTGAGGCTGCGCATAAGCTGAATGCATTTATATATTTTGCATTTAACAAGATGCTTGAGGATGATTTCAGCATCACAGGAAGTCTTATTGATTTCGTGATCATGCTGAGCAGCTTTGAGTCATTCAGACCAAGTGCTCCGGAGAGTGAAAAGGTACCTGAGGATATCAGAAACGCTGTCAAAAAGAGCTATGATGGTCTGTTCCCGGATGATTATATCGAAGGCTCACTGCAGGATATCTGTAAGCTCGACAACAGCTTTTACAACAACTTTATGGAGAAATACAGCTATGCCGGCGATATACTCCTTATGTCAAACCTTATGGGCAATCAGTTTCTCACCGCAAACTTTACAGTCATGCTGATACTGAATTCATTTGGTCTTACCAGTGATACGGCAGAGAGAGTAGTCAGAATGCTCAGAAATGAATGCCTTGACCGTCTGTCTTCAGATGAAACGGATGACGACAGCTTCATTCTCGATATTGCTGCACTTTATGCATAGAAAGTAAAGTGAACAACAAAAATCATAAAAACGATAATATAAAAGAAAAATATAAGCTTACTACCGGCTATAGTAGTAAGCTTATATTTTTTATACAGGCTTAGTCAGTTCCTCTTAACTTAATAATAGGAGCACCCTTGCCTCTGATGTAATCGCCGGTTATAATGACTCTTCCGATTGAATCATCCCTTGGGATCTGATACATGATATCAAGCATAAATTCTTCTATGATCGAACGGAGTGCTCTGGCTCCGGTATTTCTCTCTATAGCAAGATCGGCTATTGCATCATAAGCTGAGTCATCAAACTCCAGATCTACCTCATCAAGAAGGAGAAGCTTCTTGTACTGCTTAAGGATCGCATTCTTTGGCTCCTTAAGGATCTTGATATACATATCCTTATCAAGTGCATTTAATGTAAATACTATCGGAAGACGGCCGAGAAACTCAGGTATCATACCGAAGGAACGAAGGTCTTCATTTGTTACCTTTGAAAGGATCTGAGGATCGTTCTCGTAGCTGTCTCTAAGCTCGGCACCAAAGCCGATAGATGACATCTTTGTAAGTCTGTTTGTAATTATTTCTTCAAGATCAGGGAAAGCACCGCCGCAGATGAAGAGGATATTCTTTGTATTCATGATAGTGGTAGGAGTCATGGCGTTTTTGCTGCCTGAACCTACAGGAACCTCAACATCTGAACCCTCAAGAATTTTGAGGAGTCCCTGCTGAACTGCCTCGCCGCTTACGTCTCTTGAATGAGTTTCCTTCTTCTTGGCGAGCTTATCTATCTCGTCGATGAAGACTATTCCCTTTTCTGCCTTCTCAACATCATTTCCTGCTACGGTAAGAAGTCTTGAAAGTATGCTTTCTACATCATCACCGATGTATCCGGCCTCTGTAAGTGTAGTAGCATCTGTTATAGCGAGCGGAACGTTGAGAAGCTTTGCGATGGTCTTAACAAGATAGGTCTTGCCCGAACCGGTTGGTCCTATCATAAGCATGTTGGATTTTTCAATCTCTATGTCATCCATAGTGTTTGTAAGGACACGCTTATAATGATTATAAACTCCTACGGATATAACCTTCTTAGCATATTCCTGGCCGATAACATAATCATCAAGCATTTCCTTGATCTTATGTGGGGCAGGAACCTTGTCAAGAGTGAGAGATTCAAATTCGTCCTTCTTATCCTCACCTTCCTTGGCTTCTTCCTTAGGCTTTTTCTTCTTTACCTTCTGTGAATTTGGAATATCATTCATCTGGGTAAAGGCATTCATATTGTCGAAGCCCGGAAATTTAGAAAAATCCATAAACTGGAAGTTATTGTTATTAAGGGTATTAAATGCCTTTTGCAGGCAGTCAGGACAGATATAGAGGTTTTCTGCCATGCCGAAAAGCCTTCCGGTTTCGGATTCAGGTCTGCGGCACATATAGCAGTACTTTTCATATTCGTCGTTGTTTGAGTTGTTGTTTGAATTATCCGGCATTTTTACCTCCTGTTTTTATTATCGGTTTTGTATAACTTACCGGTGGTCTACAGTACCTTTGAAAGGAATTCGATAAGTCTTGGATTCTTTGGATGTTCAAAGAATTCCTTAGGCGGAGCCTCTTCGAGGATCTTGCCGCCGTCGATAAAGAGTACGCGGTTTGCAACCTCTCTGGCGAAGCCCATTTCGTGTGTAACTATGATCATTGTCATGCCGTCCTTGGCAAGATCTCTCATAAGGTCGAGTACTTCACCAACCATTTCAGGATCAAGCGCTGAAGTCGGCTCATCAAATAAAATGACATCCGGGTTCATGGCGAGAGAGCGGGCGATTGCAACACGCTGCTTCTGACCGCCTGAAAGAGTAGATGGATATACATTTGCCTTATCGTCAAGTCCGATACGCTTAAGAAGAGCCATGGCCTGTGCATTTGCGGTGTCCTTTATCTCTTTCTTGCTGGTGGTTACAGGAACCTTATTCTTACCTGCAAAAATGTTCTTAAGCTTCTGTTTTCTAAGTTCTCTGGTCTTGATGATAATCGGTGCGAGAGTGATGTTCTCAAGCACGGTTTTGTTGTTGAACAGATTGAAATGCTGGAAGACCATGCCCATCTTGCGGCGGTGAACATTGATATCGACCTTCATATCGGCGATATCCACACCGTTAAAGATGATCTGGCCGCCTGTAGGATCCTCCATACAGTTTAAGCAACGCAGAAATGTGCTTTTTCCGGAGCCTGACGGACCTATAACAACGACGATATCGCCCTTGTTTATCTTGATGCTTATGCCATCGAGAACCTTATTATTTCCGAAGGATTTCTCAAGATTAATTACGTCTATCACTTTTCTTCAGACTCCTTTCCATTAATTTTATCAGAATACTGATTATGATAACTATCACGAGATAAATGAGAGCCATTACAAGGTAAGGCACCATAAATTCGTAATTGTTTGTACCGATGTTATTAAATGCAACATAAAGATCTGTTGCGCCTACAAAGCTTACTACAGATGTTTCCTTGATCAGGGAGATAAATTCATTTCCAAGAGTAGGAAGGATGTTCTTAACTGCCTGAGGGATAACAATCTTAAGCATAGTTGTTGCAAAGCTGAGACCGACTGAACGGCCGCCTTCCATTTGTCCGTGATCGACAGACTGTATGCCGCTTCGCATTATCTCAGAGATATATGCTCCGGAGTTCAGACCGAATACCATGCAGGAAACCTGCACGCCTGTCATGTTCATATCCAGGATCGGAAGAAGAACATAATAGAAGAGAAGCAGCTGAACCACCATAGGAGTTCCTCTGAATATCCATACATATAAAGAACATATTGAGTTCAGGATCTTTGGAAGTGGTTTGTATTTTGGAATTACACGGACGGTTGCGATAAGGGTACCGATAATTATACCGATCAGAAGACCGGAGATAGCAATTATCGCAGTGTTTTTAAGTCCCTCAACAACCTTGACATATCCTCTGTATTTGATAAAGATAGTCCAAAAGTTTTCGAATTTCTGACCGAAATCACCCACGGGTTTCACCTCACAAAATTTTTTTTAAATAACCCTTATATTATTACATATCAGAGTAAATAATGCAAAGATAATTTGCTTAATTCCTGCTGTATTCTTGCATAAAAAGCAGTGCTGTTTTTGGCAACAATTAAAAACGGATCGAAATGCCGGGTAAAACAGCTGTTTCGATCCGTTTGATATATGTTTCGTGTTTCGGCGGAATTTTTTTATAGACCGCCTTCAGAAAGCATCATTACTGAACCTTGTTGATTGACTTTGTGATAAAGTCAGCAGGTGCTTCATCGATGATAACGTAGTCGATATTTCCGTTAAGAAGATCCTGTACTGCAAGTGAACCGTTCTTGTAACCTGTTGTTGACATCTTGAAGCCTTCAAAGCCCCATTCCTCATCACCTTCGCAGTAGAACTGGCCTGTTGTACCGTTCTGGAAACCAACCTTTGTCTTTGAATCCTTGCTCTTTAAGATTTCTTCAACAGCAGCAGCGTCAGTGCAGCTGTCAAATTCTGTATTTGAGTTAAGTACTATAAGCTTCTGGCTTGCGAAATAGTATGAATCTGTAAATGTAACATATTCCTCACGCTCAGGCTTAACAGTAAGACCTGCCATAGCTATATCACATTTATGCTGTCCTACTGAAAGACAAACTGCATCGAAATCCATATGCTGGATAACAAGCTCCTGTCCGAGGTAATCAGCGAGTGCCTGTGCGATCTCCATATCAATGCCGTAGAAGCTGTCGCCCTTTGTATATTCGAATGGCTCGAAAGCTGCATTTGTTGCTACAACGAGCTGATCCTTTGATGTATCAAGGGAAGCTGACTTAACAGCTACAGGCTCGCCATCTCCGAAATAGTTGTTGCAGATCTTGTCTAAGGTTCCGTCGTCCATGATCTGCTTGATGAACTTATTTGTCTCTGTAAGCAGTTCAGGCTGGTTCTTATCAACGCCGAAAGCATATTCCTCATTGGTAAGCTTGACATCGATTACCTTTGCAGTTTTCTTCTCACTCTTGTTGCTACTCTTATCGTCACCATCCTTCTTGCCGCAGGCAGTAAGTGATGCAGCTCCGAGGATGACTGTTAATAACAGTGCTGTGACCTTCTTCATTTTTTTCATACGTTTTCCTTTCCGGATGTAAAGATATCCATTTGATATTTTTATAAATTGTGATGTTAACACCTATCTTTTGATTTTTCAAGTAAAACATGCAATGTTGTTACAAAGAGGCGGAAATGTCAATAAAATATCAATAAAATGTCAATAAAATGTCAATAAATTATATCTTGCACAGGGGTGAAAAAAAGCATAATATTTATTTTGTAAGATTATGAGGTGAAAGAATGTTATATTTTTTAAAGAGTAAAAAAGAAAAAGTAAAGATAATTGCCCACAGGGGCGCTTCGCATCTGGCAAACAGAGAGAATACCATGGAATCCTTTGAGATAGCCATAAAGCTTAAGGCTGACATGGTAGAATTTGATGTAAGGCAGACCAAGGACGGAGAGCTTGTGGTATTTCATGACAGTACCTTTAATGAGATGCCTATAGCATGGCAGACCTATGACGAAATGCAGAAGGCTGCGGCGGAAAATCATTTTGAGATACCGAAGCTGATAGATGTCGTAAAGCTCTGTCATGGAAGGATACGAATGGATGTCGAGATCAAGGAAAGCGGCTTCGAGGATAAGGTTGTAAAGCTTCTGACCGAAAATGCAGACTATGATGAGTATTCGATCAAGTCCTTCAAGGATGAGGTCGTCAGCAGGATAGAAAGGCTCGACAGCAGGATCATCACAGGACTTCTTATAGGTAAGAAGGATGCTTCACCGTGGAAGCTTCTTAAGCAGTATTTCCCGGAACGCAGACTGCATGACTGCGGAGCGGATTTCGTGTCGCCAGCGGGAAGGCTTGTTACAGGCGGTTTCCTTCGAAGAATGCAGAGGAAAGGTTATCCGGTGCTGGTCTGGACAGTAAATGATAAGAAGAAAATGCTGAAGTTTATGAGAATGGGTGTGGACGGCATTATAACAGATAAACCTGATGCGGCATTGTATATAAGAAAGAAGTATTATAAATAGATATAAAAGCTGATTTACCAGCATATAAGAAATTCGAGGGAATGGTATGAAAAGAAGAATACTTCAGTATCTGGATTATATTGACGGAATACTTGCGGATAATAAATCAAGGGACAGTGAGGAATGGGACAGTATCATCAGAAAGCATAAGGATCAGATTGCTTTCTTCTCTCATGAGAGGCTGATACATCTTATAGTTTTTGCACTCGTTGCCGTATGCACGGTGATCAGTATCATGACATTTCTTGTGAAGGGCAGTATGGAGCTCCTTCCGCTTATCGCGCTTTTCTTCGTGCTGCTGATACCATACTGTGCACATTATTATCTGCTTGAGAACAGCGTTCAGAAAATGTACGACCAGTATGATGAAATGGTGAATAAGACAGAGAGCTATTTTCGGGTTGACAGAACGAAAAAGTAGGTAGAAATTTCAGACAGTATTTTGTGAAAAATGACTGAATGTAGAAAAAAATAGTTACAATTATTACAAAATAGTTAAAAGTATATGATTGACAAAAATATGAGAATACTACTATAATTAGACATGCGCCACTTGTAAAAGTGACGCATTTCCTCATTTTTAGGATTAAAGCTTATTTTGCGTTTTTAATATAGAGAGGCACAATATATGGGCAAACATAAAAACAGAAATAAAAATATTAACAAAGTATTAAATAAATGTTCCGAAAATGCCGAAGAAGTAAAGGCAGACGTACAGGCTGAAGCGGCAGTCGGAGAGGTTAAGACAGAGACTCCGATGGCAACTGCAGTGACAGCTGTAGAGACATCAGCAGAGATAAATGCACAGGCAACAGCAGAGAATGAAAAGGCTTCTGAAACTGAAGTAAAGGCAGAGGCAACTGTGGCTGAGACAGTATCTGCGGCAGTGACAGAAACTGCAGCAAAAAGTGAAGCTGCAAAAGCTGCAGCAGACGATGCAGAAGATGAATATGACGAGGACGAGGATGATGACGAGCCTGCATACAACCGCAGGAATGTCAACAGGATCAAGAAGATGATCCTCGGAACGGTTGCAGCCCTTATCCTTATACCGACAACGCTTTCTATAGCTCTTATGTTTAAGGTTTCAAAGCTTCAGAAGGAACTCAATCATTACAAGAAGGAAGCCGCGTACGAGAAGCAGATAAATGACGAACTAATGTCATCAAAGAACAGCCTTGAAAAGTTCGAGGCATCAAATACTCAGGCTGCTAATACAAAGACAGCTTCAGAGGGAGACCTTGATTATCAGATCAGCATTTATTCAGAGAGTAAGAATAATCTCCTTCAGGGTAATGAAGCGGGTAACAGTACTGCTGAGTTGAATGTTATCGAGAGAAGCAGTACAGAGAATGTTATGAATCCGGACAATACCGATAAGGATAGTGCTGATGCAGGGGATAATGAAGATGCAGATGATACCTCCGAAGCAGAGGATAAAGCTGAGGAGCCTGTAGTAAAGCTTAACGGCAAGAAGGTATATCTTACATTTGATGACGGACCTTCTGCTTATACATCGGATATTCTGGATGTTCTCAGCGAGAAAGGCGTTAAGGCAACATTTTTCGTTGTAGGAAAAGAAGAGAAGTATTATCCGGACTACAAGAGGATCGTTGACGAAGGACATACACTTGCAATGCATTCGTATTCACATGTATATAAGCAGGTTTACGCATCACTTGATGATTTCAAGGATGATGTAGAAAGACTTCACAGACTTATTTATAATGTGACAGGCTATGATTCAAAGGTATACAGATTCCCGGGAGGAAGTTCAAATACAGTTGCAAATGTCAATATTCAGGACTGTATGGCTTACCTTGAAGAGAAGGGCTATGTATATTTTGACTGGAATGCACAAAATGGTGACGCTGTAGATTATTATGTTACACCTGAACAGCTGAACGATAATGTAATGAGCTATGTGAGAAACAATAAGGGTGATACAGTGGTTTTAATGCATGACCTTGGCTCACATTACAATACGATCGAGGCACTTCCGGATCTTATAGATACACTTCAGGAGGAAGGCTATGAGATACTGCCGATCACAGAGAAGACAACTCCTGTGAGACATGTGCAGTTTGATCCGGCGAAGACCACCAAAGAAGAAATAACAGAAGAGAATAAATAAAGAAATGTAAAGAATCCTGCAGGTTAACATTTTACTTGCAGGATTTTCGTTGTATAATCCTTTTGTTCAGAAATTTAGAGATCGGCAATGAGGTATATCTTTTATGAATTACAATGAAGTTATCAGTTATATAGAAAAAAGAAATCTTATGGGAAGCGTGCTCGGGCTTGATAATATAAAGGCGCTTCTTAAAAAGCTCGGTAATCCTGAGAGAAGTGTTCCGGCTATGCATATCGCAGGCACAAACGGCAAGGGTTCGATAATGGCATATGTTGAAAATGTACTTATCGAAGCAGGGCTGAAGGTGGGAAGATATATATCGCCGACAATCTTTGATTACAGGGAAAGATGGCAGATATGTAAAGAATACATCAGTAAAGAGGACTGCGCAGAGCTTTTATCGAAGGTTATCGGCACAGTAGAGGAAATGGAGCAAAGCGGCGAGGGAAGACCGACCTCATTTGAGATAGAAACGGCTGCAGCATTTTTATATTTTAAAGAAGCCGGCTGCGATATCATGCTTATAGAATGTGGAATGGGCGGAAGCCAGGATGCTACAAATGTATTTCTAAAAACACCTATAGATGTGATTGCATCTATAAGCTTTGATCATATGCAGTTCCTTGGAAACACCCTGGAAGCCATAACTTCTGAAAAGCTCGGAATCGTGAAGGACAGAGATATCCTTGTATCATATCCTCAGTCAGAGATCCCTGAGAAGGTGATAGATGCTTTTGCAGCTGATGAAAAGAATTATCAAAGATATCGTAAAACCGACAGAAGCAGTATCACAACTTTAGAAAGCGGAATCTGGGGCACGGAATTCATATATAAAAATGAAAACTATCATATTTCCATGGCCGGCGGTGCGCAGGTATATAATGCGGCTACAGCGATAGAAGCTCTTGAAGCATTTAATGATATTGCTGCTGACTACAAGCTTAAGAAGATTGATAAGGATACTGTCAGAAAAGGTCTGGCCAAGACGTTCTGGCCGGGCAGATTTACCGTGATAGGCAGTGAGCCTCTTTTTATAGCAGACGGCGCGCATAACGAGGACGCCTGGTGCAGACTTTCAGAGGACATCAATAAATATTTTACAAATAGAAAAATAATATTTATAATAGGCGTGTTGAAGGATAAAGAGTATGACAGGATGCTTGACATTCTGACACCATTTATGAAGCATGCGATAACTCTTACAAGCAACAGCCCGAGGGCACTTGACGGAAGAACTCTCGCCGGACTTATAGGAGAGAGAAATGTTGCTGCAGAGTATTCCGAAAGTATCAGTGATGCGATTGACAGAGCACTTGAGATAGCAGATCAGGAATCGGACAGCGTTATAATCGCCTGTGGTTCGCTTTCATTTATTGGTGATATTATCAGGGTAAAGAAGGATAAAGATAATGCAAAAGGTTGATGCGATACTTCGTGACAGCGAGTTCAGAGCCTTATCGGAAATGATAAAGAAAAAGGAATATGACAGAAAGTTCTGCAGACACAGTCTGGGACACGCTCTTTCTGTTGCAAGGATAGCGCTTCTTATAAGTATTGAAGAGGATCTTCAGATTGACAGGGAGCTTATATACGGAGCGGCACTCCTGCATGATATCGGACGATATTCGCCTTACGAAGAGGAAGGAATGTCCCATCATGAGGCAGGGGCAATAGTTGCGAGGCCGATACTTGAACGCGCCGGTTATACGCCGGAAGAAGTGAGCGAAGTATGCGAGGCTATTAAAAAGCATAAGAAAAGATCTAAGACCGGCGGCGGACTCACGGATGTTCTGTACAGGGCAGACAAGCTTTCAAGAAACTGCTTTATGTGCGACGCAAGGGAAGAATGCTACTGGAGTGAAGATAAAAAGAACAAATCAATATATTTTTAGTGAAGGATTTAGCTTGTAATGACAGGCGGGAGGTATTATATGGCAGGAAATATTGCAGACAGCTTTAGAAACGACGGGAAGCCTGCTGTGATGGGTATTCTTAATGTGACACCGGATTCATTTTCGGATGGCGGAAAGTATAACAAGCTTGACGCTGCGCTTAAGCACGTTCAGGAAATGATAAATGATGGTGCAGATATCATCGATGTGGGCGGCGAGTCCACAAGACCGGGCTTTACATTTATTGAGCCTGTTGAAGAGATGAGCAGAGTATGCCCTGTGATAGAGAAGATCAAGGAAAACTTTGATATTCCGATATCTCTTGATACCTACAAGCCTTCGGTTGCGTGGGCCGGTGTTGAAGCTGGCGCAGATATGATAAATGATATCTGGGGGCTGAAGTGGCATAAGGATGATTTTAAATACAGTATGGCAGAGGTTGCAGCCGTAAAGGAAGCAGGCGTGATCATCATGCATAACCGCGAAACTGCCGAATATGAAGAACTGATCAGAGACTGCATAAAGGATCTCGAGCATTCAATCGCTCTTGCAGAGGCTGGTGGCGTGGCTGCTGAAAACATTATCCTTGATCCGGGAATCGGCTTCGCAAAGGATACTGAGCAGAATCTGATAGTAATGAATAATCTTGAGAAGATCTGCGCACTTGGTTATCCGGTGCTGCTCGGAACATCAAGAAAATCAATGATAGGCAATACACTTAACCTTCCAAAGGATGAGAGGGAGGAAGGAACCATAGCAACATCTGTTATGGGACTCATGAAGGGCTGCAGGATCTTCAGGGTTCATGATGTGAAGAAGAACAGAAGAGCACTTGATATGACATATGCGATCATGAATTCAGGAAAATAATCGCTCGTGAGTTGTCAGATCCTGTTTAAGCTTAAAAACGGATTATAGTTATCATTTCGTACTATAGGAGAGATACAGTGGATAAGATTACTATCAAAAATATAAATATTTTTGCATACCATGGTGTGTTTGATGAAGAGAAGGAGAATGGACAGCTGTTCCGGGTTTCTGCGGAGCTTTTCCTTTCGGTCCGCAAGGCCGCACAAAAGGATGATCTTAGGCTTGCGGTAAATTATGCCGATGTAGCTTCTCTTATTGAAAAGGTTGTTACAAGAGAAAAGTGTGATCTTATTGAGACTGTTGCCGAAAATGTGGCGGCAGAAATACTTATAAAGTATAAAACTGTACATGGCGTAAAGGTCAAGGTAAGCAAACCGAATGCTCCTATAGATATGGATTTTGAAGATGTTTCGGTTGAAGTGAACAGATCCAGACATACAGTGCTTCTCGGACTCGGTTCTAATCTCGGAGACAGGGAGAAGTACTTAAGAAATGCGATCGACCAGCTGGGTAAGGATGATTATATAAATGTATTAAAGGTTTCTTCCATCATAGAGACCGAGCCGTACGGACCGGTTGAACAGCCGGATTACCTTAATGCGGCAGTTCTTGTGGAAACGCTTTATACACCTGAAGAGCTTCTTGAGGTTACTGCCGATATCGAGCAGGATGCGAAGCGTGAGAGGATCATCCACTGGGGACCTAGAACTCTTGATATCGATCTGCTTCTTTATGATGAAGAGATCATTTCCACAGAGCATCTTACAATACCGCATAAGGAAATGCATTTAAGAGAATTCGTTCTTAAGCCGGCAGATGAGATAGCTCCTTATATGTATCATCCGATCCTCAAGAAAAATGTACATCAGCTTATTGAGGAGCTTAAGGAGAAGGAGAATCTTTCGGCAGAACCGTATTTTGATAAGGATTATAAATTTGTAGAGGTACTTCCGATAGATGAGGATACCAGAGTTGTATATGCAGGCGTGCCGGGAGCGTACGCAGAGGCAGCGGTACTCAGGTTCTTCGGCGAGGAGATTAATCTCTACAATGTGAAAACATTTGATGATATAGTCGATGAAGTAATAAGCGGTAAGGCTGATTACGGAGTGATCCCTCTTGAGAATTCATCTGCAGGCTTTGTCAGCGGCAATTACGACATCATAAGAAGCAGCGGAGTGAAGATAGTCTCAGAGGTTATCCTTGATATCGAGCACGCTCTGCTTGGACTTCCTGAGGCAGAGATAGAGGATATAAAGAAGGTTTACTCGCACAATCAGGGACTTATGCAGTGCAAGGATTATATCGATAAGCACGGCTTTTCGCAGTCTGCTGTAAGTAATACTGCCGCAGCGGCCAAGAAGGTCAAGGAAGACGGAAATATCGCCAATGCTGCAATAGCAAGTGAAAGAGCAGCGAGACTGTACGGCCTTAAGATACTCGATTCGAAGATAAATACAGTAAGCGATAATTCAACAAGATTTGTGGTCGTTACAGGAAAGAAGATAGCGCTCAGGGATGCTGATAATATCAGTCTCTGCTTTAAAACTCCTCATAAGGTCGGCGCCCTCTTTAATGTAATGAAGTATTTCAATATAAATGGACTTAACATGACAAGCATCGAATCACGTCCGAGCCAGAAGAAAAAATGGCAGTATTATTTCTACGTGACATTTAACGGAAGATTAACGGATAAAAATGTTATGAAGGCTCTTGGTGAGATAACACTTGAAACTGATGAGCTTGAAGTCCTTGGAACATATTAAAAC
>ONVE01000208.1 GCA_900321215.1 uncultured Eubacterium sp.
AAAAAAGCGCGAGACGGGAATCGAACCCGCGACCCCCTCCTTGGCAAGGAGGTGCTCCACCGCTGAGCCACTCGCGCATTTTGTTTTCGGTCATTCATGACCTGCAACATGTTGTATATTATCACAACGATTCCCCTATGTCAACAAAAAATATAATTTTTTTTACAATATTTTTGTACTTATTTTCGTACAATTTTTTGCTGTATTTATCTTTCAAAAATTATCTCGCCTGTAAAAATGCATGACTCGATTCCGTCATCCGACTTAACTCTAAGAGATCCGTCCATACATACCTCTTCAACAGTTCCGATAACAATATTATCTTTATTATCAGAATCTGTATCTCCGGCAGGATTCGGTCTTTCATATCTGACTCTTCTGCCGACAACAATATTATGTTCAATATATTCAGGCATGAAATCATTGCTGTCGAAGCTGTCATAAAGCTTCAGAAGCTCTGTAAGTACGCCTGCGATTATCTGATTTCTCGTAACTTTTTCTACATTCAGTGTATCAGCAATATTTCGCAGCTCTTCCGGAAAATTTTCTGCCTTAACATTTATTCCGATTCCGACAACTACATTTTCTAATCTGCCGGTCTCAAGATCAGACACAGCTTCCGTCAGGATACCGCAGACCTTACGTTCTCCGACAAAAATATCATTTACCCACTTGATGCCCGTGTGAACATCCGTCAGTTTCTCGATGGTTCTTGAAACAGCAACCGCAGCCGCCATCGTTATGAGCATCGGATTCTTAACACCTCCCGGAACATGATAGATAAGCGACATATAAATTCCGCTGTCAGCCGGCGAATAAAACTTTCTTCCGAGTCTGCCGCGGCCTCCGGTCTGTTCATTTGCAACTATAAGCATTTTATCTACAGTTTCAGAGATTATAAGTCTTTTGGCTTCATTATTCGTCGAATCGATCTTCTCATGGACCTCGATCCTGATATTCTTATTTTCATCAGAAAGAAATGTCTTAATGCCCTGTGCAGAGATAACGTCAGTTTCCTCCGCAAGAAAATAACCGCTATTGGTTGCAGAAACCACCTGATAGCCGGCCTTCTTAAGGTTATTTATAGTCTTCCAGACTGCATTTCTTGAAACATTATATTTATCCGCAAGGTACTGTCCCGATACAGGTACGCCACGGTTTTCTTCTAATTCTCTTATGATATCATCCTTCAGCATTTTTTGATTCTCCTAAAAAAACACCTGCTGCCCGGTGAATGCTCCACATAGCCTACGCATAAGAAAAAAGAGTCACACGAGCAATAAGGATTAAATCCTTACTCAATTACGAACAGGTGCTTTATACAAATGTCAAATGATACTTTAATAAGCATCAAATTATTCAGTTTTATTCTTCCGCCTCATCTTCTCTTGCAAGGAACTTCTTCAGCTCCTCCATAAGATTCTGTGCGTCATATCTTCCGAGCTTATACATCTTCTTGATCTTGTCGGTATCCTTCTCTGTACGGCCAACCTTAAGATCACGGCTTGGACGAATGACAAATGCATTTCCGGCAGCCTCTTCCTCTTCTACAAGACGAAGCGATTCATTATAAACCTCGCTTCTGTTTTCAGCCGTTTCAATGTATTCATCATAGCCCCTGTAGACAAGCTTCATAAGCTTGGTTGAGCTGGATTTTTTCTTCACATAGCCTTCAGGTCTTGTAAGAACCACGATATTCTTCTTAAAGCCCTGTGAAAGCATGAATCCAAGCGGTATGCTGTCTGCATTTCCGCCATCCTGAAGCTTAAGCCCGCGGTATTCAACTATCTCTGAAACCAGAGGAAGTGATGCGGACGCTCTGACAGCGTCAATATCATCCGTTGCAAGATCATAAATTCTTATATACTCTGCTTTACCATTTTCAACATTGCTGCAGCCGGCGTAAACCGGTATCTTTGCGGCATTTTCACGGAATTTCTCATAATCAAACGGATAAAGCTTCTCCGGTATCTCATGGTAACAGAAGTCTGTCTCACAGATATTCTTCGTCTTAACTAAAGACTTAAGACTCATAAAACGTGGATTTTTGCGGTATTTAAGGGTATATCTGATATTTCTTCCAAGCTGTTCGGAAACGTAAGTTACGCCATGGAGTATTCCGGCGGAAACTCCTACAAGTCCGTCCACATAAATATCATTCAGAAGAAACTCATCAAGTACTCCTGCCGTATATATTCCTCTCATTCCGCCGCCTTCAAGAACAAGGCCAAGCTTTTCTTTGGAATCATCCCTAAATGTCATATTCCGTCACCTTCACTTTAATACTTATTACTTTTTACAACCCACTCAGATTACTAAATAAATTAAATCGCCTTTAACAGCTCTGATTTCTTTACTTTAAGAGCAGATTAGATTGCAGTTTCTTCCTTGATAGTTCTAAGAACTATATGTGTCTCTGTTGAAGCGACGCCTTCATAGCTCTTGATAACCTTGTAAACACTGTCAAGTCCTTCTGTACTGTCTGTAACGATCCTCAGCACGAAGTCAAACTCACCGGTCTGATAATAGCAGGCTTCAATATTCTTCGTCTCTCTGACAAGCTTTACAAAGCCATCATAATAATCCGGGTGTCTGAGGCTTACATCCATAAGCGCTACCATAGTATTTCCCATAAGATTCTGGTCTATCTCTATAGTATAGCCCTTGATGATGCCTGTGTTCTCCATCTTTCTGATACGTTCAATAACTGCTGATACCGAAAGCCCGATATCCTCGCTGATAGAAGAAGCTGTAAGTCTCGCATTCTCCTTAAGACACTTCAGTATCCTTATATCCATATTATCCATTTGATCACCTGCCATTTCCAACTAAAACAACGTGCTGCTAATATAACTAAATTAATACATAAATATGACATTGCAAAATATACTGATCATATTATCTGGCGTCTCCGCCTGTTCCAATATCCTGAGATGCATCTGAACTGTCATTGTCGCTGCTGCGGTCATCTCTGCCGGTCCCATCACTATCGGAATCACCTGCACCGCTGTGGCTACCTCCGGCTTCCTCCTTCGGAACGTTGTGTTCGTTCACTCCATTTCCGTAAACCGCTTCGTCGATAACTCTGTAATAATTATAATCAACGATAGACTGTGCCATATTGAATTTATTTTTTACGATATACTGAACATTTTCGATGTAATCATCAGTAACTATCGCATTTCCGATCGGAGTTACCGAATCATAATTTGCATCGTAGAAGCACTTATCAGTGATAAAGCTTCTGTCATTGAAATAAATGATTGCCGGGCTGTCAGACATAATATCCTGGCCAACCATCATACGCGAATCATATGGAAGTCCCATAAGATTCGAAACTGTAGGAAGTATGTCAAGAGTCGAACAGTACTTATCTACCACTACCGGCTTCTCCATAGAAGCTGAATATATAATGAGTGCATTCTTGTACCACTCAAAGGTATTTCCCAGCTCTCTTCCTGCAAGCTCGTCAACGACTTCCTTGTTATCATAAGGAACATGGTCTGCGACAAGTACTATAAGCGTTCTGTCAGCGATTCCAGCCTGATTCAGCTTTCTCTCAAGCTCAGCCATAGCAAGCTCAAGCTCGTACTGGCAGGAAATATATGCTCTCGTAGTCTCCGAATAAGGAAGATTTTCAGAGATATCATAATGCCTCTCAGCCATAGCATTTCCGCCAAAATTATACATAACATGACCGCTTACCGTAAGGTAATATGTATGGAAAGGCTCACAGTCCTTATATTCATCAAATGTAGTCTGTATCATTCTGAGATCGGACTGCGGCCAGAGCTGCGTTCCGTTCTCATATCTCTCAGGCTCCCAGCCGTTTCCGACACCGTACCATGTAAGGCCCATATTTGTATGAGATACATCTCTGTCATAATATGTATAATCATTATTATGATAACCTGTACAGTAATAGCCCTGCTTCAGGAGCTGCTGCGGAAGTGTGAAGAGCATATCATTTTCCCTTGCACCGCATCTGCCCATGCTGAGATAGAGACCATTGTTCGGCATAAGTCCTGTAAGATCCGCAAATTCTCCTCCAAGTGTAGAACCATACCAGAGAGGTGTATAGAAATTCGTGAAATAAAATCCCTGATGCGACATCTTATAGAGAGTCGGCGTTCTGTCCTTATCAATAAGATAGCCGTCAAAGCCCTCTGCTACTACAAATATCAGATTGTAGCCCTCAAACATGCCTGTGTATTCATTTTTCTTTGTAGGAGTAATATTCTTAATATACTCATGAAGCGCAATTATATCTGAGTCGCTCTCCTCTGCAATGAGCTTATCAAAATCAATATCGAGTATGTTTGGTGAAGTATCAACAACCTTGACCTCTTCAGTCGTTGCTTCAGTCGTAACCTCTGTAGAATCAGCCGTTGTAAGTTCAACCGTTGTTGCTTCTGTGGCAGGTTCTTCCACAGCGAGACTCATTTCCGTACTGAATTCAACCTTTCCGGATGCATTCTTGTGAGTTATCTCAATCGCAAGAGTTTCGATAACACCCAGCTTACGTACGGACATATCAACCGACTGGTAGCTCTTCATCAGCTTGTAAGGGCTGTACATTTCGTTATCATTTAACTTCACAAGAAGGAAGATCATTAGATAAAAAATGATAACCGAAGGAACCCCGATAAGATATGCAACAAGCTTATGTCTTACGAATTCTGCCTTCTTCCAGACAACGAAGATGTATACAAATATCGGTATAAGGAACAGAAGAACTCTCCACCAGTCATTTCTGACCTCCTTGGCGATAACATCTGTAAAATCCATAGCCTGATTTACGTCACCGATCGAACCTGTAAGCGAAAGGTGAGTCGCAAATACACCGTAATAAATGATATGCGCAATATAAAATACGCTGATGATTATAGTCAGAACAAGACCTGTGATCTTGCCCGGAAGTCCTCCGATAAGGCTGACAAGATAACCGAAGAATACTCCGAAGAATATACCAAATGCAGCCTTCAGCAGGATATTCTGTCCGAGTCCGCGGGTTATCGTCAGATGGAACATAACCTCAAAATATACAAAAAGTACAGCAAAGTAGCATTCAAGCGACTTTGCTGCCTTTATAACGATCTTACTAAAGCGACTTCCTGATAAATTGTAGATAAAACCAGACATTATTTAGCGCTCCGTTCTAGAAAAGGATGTTCCTTCTGTTATGAAGAAGCTTCGCTCCTGTAACGATATTTAACACGCCAAATACAATGCCGGCAACTATCAGAAGTATTCCTGTAACAATATTTCTTGAACCTGAGCTCTTTAAAACCTTATAAACTCTTTCCATTTCCCTCTAATCTCCTTACTCTCCCTGATCTGATAATATAAAAATATAATCTGCGATCAAGTCATTATGATCATCTTAATCTTATGCTTGTAAACTGATTATTTTACGCCGTATTCTGCGTAATATGCATCAAGACGCGCCTTAAGCTCATCATCGATAACCTTCTTCTCGATAAGGTAATCAATGATCTCATCCATAGAAACGATAGCTGCAGTCTCAAAGCCGTAAAGCTCCTTAACCTCTTCAAGTGCAGACTTGTTGCCCTTGCCTCTCTCACATCTGTTAAGTGAAACCATAAGGCCAACGATAGTAACATCGCCCTGAGCCTTAACGATAGGAATTGTCTCTTCCATTGACTTTCCTGAGGTTGTAACGTCCTCAACAACCACGATACGGTCGCCGTCCTTGATAGGGCTTCCGAGAAGGATTCCTGCATCTCCGTGATCTTTTTCTTCCTTACGATTTGAGCAGTATCTTACTTCCTTGCCGTAAAGTCTGCTGTAAGCGATGGTTGTTGCAACGCTTATAGGGATACCCTTGTAAGCTGGTCCAAAGATAACATCAAAATCATCGCCATAAGTATTATGAATAGCCTTTGCATAATACTCTCCCAGCTTCATAAGCTGTGTACCGGTTATATAAAGTCCTGCATTCATGAAAAATGGTGACTTACGTCCACTCTTGAGCGTAAAATCACCAAACTTCAGGACCTTACTCTCTAACATAAAATCTACAAATTCCTGCTTATATGCTTCCATAGTCCAAAATCTCCTGTAATATTGATAAAAACTAGAAATTATTTTAACATAGCGCTTCAGTTTACGCAATAAATAAAAAAACTTATGTTATCGAGAGATTAAGTATCCGCTTTAATTCTCGAATTTATAATCCTTCCCCTTCAGTATCGCATTCATAAGGATTCCAACGATAGAACCTACTGCAAGTCCTGAAAGTGAGATTGTTACTTCTCCGATCTCAAATGAAATCGACTGAGCTGTACTGTATGTGATACCGATTGAAAGAACCAGGATAAGTGCTGCAATGATAACATTTCTGGATTTCGTAAAGTCTACGTGGTTCTCAACTACATTTCTTACACCGATAGCTGAGATCATACCATAAAGTACGAGTGAAATTCCGCCAAGTACAGGAACCGGCATAGCCGTGATGCATGCTGCAAACTTCGGGCAGAATGAAAATACCATTGCAAAGCCGGCCGCAAGTCTTATAACACGCGGATCATAAACCTTCGAAAGTGTTAAAACTCCTGTATTCTCTCCGTAGGTTGTATTTGCAGGTGCGCCGAAAAGTGAAGCAATAACCGTAGCTAATCCGTCGCCTGTAAGAGTTCTGTGAAGACCAGGATCCTTGATGAAATTCTTGTCAACAGTTGACGATATTGCTGAAATATCGCCGATATGCTCTACTATCGTAGCAAGAGCTATAGGAACTATAGTCACTATCGAAGTAATTATAAGCTTTGTATCCGGCGAACTGAATATTGAAAATACAGTATTATTATATTTGAACGGAAGACCGATCCATGCCGCATCTCCTATCGCATCAAGGCTTGCCTTGCTGAAAAGAACAAGCTTGCTTGATCCGGATATAGCAATAACCTCTGTACCATCGGCCAGAGTGATATTCTCTCCAAATGTAGCTGCAAGAACAGCCGCAAAAGCACATGCACCAAGCACACCGCAAAGAATTGGAATTATCTTGATGATTCCTTTTCCGTAAATATTGCAGACAACAACTATTACTATCGCAAAAACAGCTACCAGCCAGTTCTGCGCACAGTTATCAACTGCAGATTTAGAAAGCGACAGACCGATTGCAATGATGATCGGACCTGTTACTATCGGTGGAAAATACCTCATTACCTTTTCTACACCGAAGGCCTTTATAAATCCGGCAAGTATAACATATACAAGTCCGGCACACGCAACGCCGAGACAGGCATATGGCAACAGGTCTTTTTCTCCATTTGGCGCTATCGCAAAATATCCTGCCAGAAAGGCAAATGAAGAACCAAGGAAAGCCGGAACCTTCCCCTTCGTGATCAGATGGAAAATAAGTGTTCCGATACCTGCAAAAAGCAGCGTAGCGGAAACCGAAAGTCCGGTAAGCGCCGGTACAAGGACCGTAGATCCGAACATTGCAAACATATGCTGAAATCCCAAAACCGTCATTTTCGGAACTCCAAGCGAACGTGCATCATAAATTGCCCCATCCTGTTTACTGACTTCAGCTTTTTCAGAGATTTCGCCTCTCTTCAGGCTTTTGTTTTTGATCTTTTCATTCATTTTTTAATCCCTTCACCTTCACTATAACTTGTTACATAGTTTCTTATGCTGTTTCAGATGTTTTAATAAATACTTTTCCTAAATACTATTCCAAGCTACTCCATATTAAATTCTACCCCTTCATTCCAGGATATTCAAGAATCATAAATACAAATTTGTCATAAAAAATATTTACTCCCCCTCTATCCCCAGTATATCTTCTGCATCGATTGCATCCGGTTCAAGGATAGTGATATCGCGAAGCTTGCGGTTGATTGCGTTTGTTCTTGTGCCGATAAGGCTATCAAGGTCTTCATCAACCTTTCTAATTCTGTTGCGCGCACTTTCCAGCGTTTTGGCGAAGTTTGCAAATTCCTTCTTGGCCGCTTCAAGGATTGACCATACCTCGCCGCTCTTCTTCTGGATTGCAAGCGTTCTGAAGCCCATCTGAAGGCTGTTAAGAGTTGCAGCCATGGTCGAAGGACCGGTAATATTGATCTTGTAATCCTTCTGCAGAGTTTCCACGAGTCCCATATTTACAACTTCTGAATACAGTCCCTCAAATGGCAGGAACATGATAGCAAAATCAGTTGTAAATGGAGGCCTGATGTATTTGTCATGTATACTCTTAGCACAGGTTTTGATCTCAGCTTCAAGAGCCTTTCTCTTTTCCTTGACAAGTGCTGGATCACCGCTTTCGTAGGCATCAGCAAGGTCTCCCCATTTTCCTCCCGGAAACTTTGAATCGATCGGAAGATAGATGTACTGACCATTATCCTGACCCGGCAGCTTGATTGCAAAATCCACTAAATCTCTACTGTCCGGACTAAGCTTAAACTGTGTTTCATACTGTTCAGGCGTAAGAATATCCTCAAGAATGACAGAAAGCTGAATCTCTCCAAGTATTCCTCTGGTCTTTACATTAGAGAGAACATTCTTCAGATCCTTAACTCCGGAAGCAACATTCTTCATCTCTCCAAGGCCTTCATATACCTCGGCAAGACGTTTGTTAACAGTTTCAAATGATTGGTTGATACGGTCATTAAGCGTCTTCTGCAGCTTTTCATTTACAGTCTCATTTATCTTATCAAGACTCTGCTGATTATCCTGCCTTATCTTATCCATAGTCTCTTTATTCTCGGTATGGATCTTAGAAAATTCTTCTTTAATACTGCTTAACTGGAATTTGATCTCTTCCCTCTGCTTTTCCTGTCCATCGTTGATATTCTTGCCAAGCTCTGTCATATTTTTAACAACTGTTGCAAAGGCTTCATTTATCTTGCGGTCAAGGATTTCCTGCATCTTTTCAGAAACTATGCTGTTGATCTCTTTGAGGCTTTCTGCCGTCTGCCTGCTGCTCTCCTCAAGAGCTGAATTCTGCTTATCAATCCG
>ONVE01000207.1 GCA_900321215.1 uncultured Eubacterium sp.
CCTGTCTTCTTGTTATAGAACTTACCAGCCTTGAAGTAGCAAAGCTTATTGTTGTATCTCTTTAATCCGTTGAATTTAACCTGCTGCTCACCAGCCTTGAAGTAGAAGATTCCGGCCTTAAGCTTAACGATCTTGCTGTAGCTTGTATCTGTAAGACCATTCTTGATCTTGTAATACTTACCATTTGACTTTGCAAGTCCGTTGTAGCTCTTTAATACTACACCGTTCTTTACATAGTAAGCCTTACCCTTATACTTAGCTATACCTACATGATTCTTATCGAAGAGATATGTTCTTGTCTCTGCAAATGTTACAGGCTTTGTACAGTTAGCATCCTTATAATACTTACCGTTACATACATAATACTGAATGTGTCCTGCCTTATAAAGTCCAGGATTCTTAACAGGAACCTTAGTTACCTCAGCAATATTTGTATCTCCGTATGCATATACGCATGCGTTTTTGCAGTAATTTCCAAGGAAATCATACTCACCTGTAGTTGTTGAGCAATCATGCCATGCACCTGCATAATAAACAAATGTCTGGCCTGCTTTAATAGATGTTTTTCTTGTAATTGTCGAAACAGTTGAATTCTCACCTTCAAATGGAACGTAGTAGTATCCATAAGCATCACCGAAACGGATTCTGATAGCGAAATATTCATCTGTAGGTATTGTTACAGACTCTGAAAGATCAATCTTGTAGAAACCTGCTTCTGGAACGCTTCCTGTTGTTGCGTTTACAACTCTTCCGGAAGTGATATCCTTAGGATCCTTGAGATCTCTGATAACCTGAATTCTGTAATCACCTGCACATGGTGCATAGAAGCCTGCCTTATTGAGGCGAACTGTAGAATCAGCATGGAAGATATTTGCTCCCTGTAAGTTTGCTGTCTCATCCCAAATATAACGGCCTTCCCAGCCTGCCTCTGTATAAGTGAATACCTTTGAATCATTCTTAAGATTAGTATCTGAATCTACAACAAATACTGTAGGCGAGTTGAGTGAAGCATCATAGTATGATACCCATACATGTCCACCTTCATCATTGTAATTACCCCAGCTGTTCTGAATAAGGAATGCACCCTTCTTTGGAGCAGCAGTTACCTTGTTATCATCCCATCCAACGATAGTAACGGCATGGTTTGAACCAGGCTTATTCTGATATTCACTATCCCATGAAGTATAGTATGAATTAGTTGCATAATCTACGTAGCTTGCATCAAAGTTGATAGCTACAGCATTATTTGTGTAAAGATATTTCTTGATCTTGTCAACTACATCGAACCATGCAGTATTGCCGTAATCAGAATAATCATAAGAGAAGCTGTCAAGCATAAGTACTTTCTCTACATGATTGATAGATGCATCTCTGTCTTTACTTGTCATTGTCTTGCTTGGATCAAATGGATAAGCAGACTCTGAAGCCATTGCTCTGTTTGCTGCAAGAGCACATACAGGCATATAGTAGTATCCGCCTTCATCAAACCAGTCATTTGTTGTGGTATATGAATCATTTGTTCCATGGAATACTGAATAAAGCAGCTGATACTCAGAGTAATTGATCTTTGAGCCCAAGCCCTTCTTCAGATAGTTTGTCTCAAGACAGGTATTTGTTGCAAATGTCCAACAAACGCCATAATCGCCCTGATTTCTTATTCCCGATCTGTACTTAATAGTGTAGCTTGATGGAAGATAGTTAACATCAATCTGCGGAGCATTAACTGTTGCTCCGTTAACTCTGTCCGGATTGTTTGTTGCCATAATTCCGTCAACAAATTTACCATCTTCATTTGCCATCATACGGCCGGTACTTACCTTAAGGCCTGAACCGCCTGATTCGTCTGCTTCTGCTGCATCAGCCTCCGAAACCGGAACTCCTTCAGGCTGTTCTGCTTCCTGTGCGTAGGCAGTATTACCTGCAAGTGCTCCTGCTCCAAGAAAGACTGAAAGGAAAAGCGTATAAAGCTTTTTCTTCATGTGTTATCCCTCACTTTCTTTACTCTCCCTGTCATTTCCTCTAAAACACAATCACCCCGGAAATGACGGATATTAATAAGTTTTTTTGTCGGATGCAATCCGCCATTGTATTTGATATCATAGCACATAATCGCGGTGCCCGCCATAATATTTTCATAAAAATTTCACTGAATTTTGTTAAATTTTACTCAATCAAAAAAAGAACCGACTGTGTCCTGCACCGACCTCCAATCGTTAGATTTTATAATCTAACTTTTGGAGATTGGTACTGCATCCAGTCAGTTCTTTTTAATATCAGCTTTTAATACCGCCGTTTTCTATGATCTCTTCAGCGACGACGCTCTTACGGACTCCTCCGTCCATCGCCTGCTTAATGATATATCTTTCAGCTTCTTCCTCGTCCATGCCGTTCTGGATAAGCATAAGCTTTGCTCTTGCGACAAAACGTATCTCAGTGATCTTGTCTTCAAGGGATTTGATCTTCTTCTCATTGCTTCGGAGACGGTTCTGCACAGCTATGAGAAGCCTTACGCCTCTTTCGACCATCGCAAGCTTCACCGGCTTCGGAACAACAATCACGCCATAATCGATAGTACGGTCAGTAACCGTATCGAATACCTCGCCCGGAACCGCAACAAGGATTCCTGAGTTGTGCCTGTCCTGAATATCCATGACAAAATCCACTCCGAATTCGTCCGGCAGAGGTGCATTAATGATGATCACATCATAGTGCCTTTCAAGAAGCTCTCTCTTGGCAGCCGATGCACTCTTCCTGGTCTCGATGGCACTGAAGGTTCCGCCCGGAAGTATCTTTTTTATAGCAATATTAAATTGTTCACTGCTTGAGATTATGAGCAGCGAATAATCTTTTCTCTTACTGTTTAAAGCCATTTTTTACTCCACGAATCTCTGTCACGCAAAAAACTTCCACTTCACCCGGTCACTAAACAGCCTCGCTGTTTACCGCATCTGACCGTTCCACCCGATCTTTGATCTGCGCGTCTTCAGCTTGTACCTACTGCTGTCCCTGAAGATACTTTGAGGTAAGTGCCTCCGGAAGTATCTCTCTGACAAAGTCGCTTTTCGATGCAAAGCTTACAGCACTTCTTCTTGTCTGAGGAAGCATCACAACTTCTTCATCCATTTCATCAGGAAGCGAAAGCTTATTCTCGATGCCGTAAAGTCCGGCATGGATAAGAAGTGCGTATACAATATATGGATTGCTTGATGCGTCAGGAGAACGGAGCTCGACTCCTGTCATTCCATGATCATCCGAGATAAGAATAAGATCCGACTCGCCCGTGCTTGACCATTTTGCCTTATCAGGCGCAGTTCCCTTACCGAATCTTGCATATGACTGCTCAGAAGGATTAAGGAACAGAGTTATATCGCTTATCTTCTCGATGATGCCTGCCGCAGCACTCTTGGCCACGTCATTTCCTTCCTTGTCCCTTGCATAAATGTTGATGTGGTAGCCATTTCCCGGCATATCCATCAGAGGGAGCGGTGAGAAATCCGCATACAGACCGTTTCTGTCGGCGATGGTGCTTACAACCATTTTAAATGTAGTCACCTGATCGGCAGCCTTAAGAGGCTTACCGAAATGGAAATCGATCTCATTCTGTCCCGGTCCTCTCTCATGATGAGAACGTTCCGGAGTAAGACCCATTTCTTCTATAGTAAGACATATCTCTCTTCGGATATTCTCTCCTCTGTCAAGAGGCGCAATATCCATGTATCCTGCATTATCATAAGGCTCCCTGGTAACTCTTCCCTGGTCATCCTTCTTGAAGAGGTAGAATTCCATCTCCGAACCGAACTTAAATTCAATACCAAGCTTCTCTGCCTTCTCGACAGCCTGCTTCAGAATGTATCTTGTATCGGTCTCAGCCGGTCTTCCGTCGGCATGGCAGATATCGCAGAACATTCTGATAACTCGTCCGGTATCAGGTCTCCATGGAAGAACTGCAGTCGTTGTGGGGTCCGGCTTAAGGTATAAAACCGCCTCGTCCGAGTCCTCAAAACCGACCACACCCCTCGCATTTATAGGGATACCATTTTCAAATGCCTTATGTATCTCACTCGGCATGACAGAGATATTCTTCTGCACGCCGAAAGCATCACGAAAAGCGAGTCTGATGAATTTGACATCCTCCTCTTCGATGTATTCCATTACTTCTTCTTCGGTATAGCTCATTACTAATTTCCTTTCCTGCTCACCCTTTTACATCCGCACTCTCCTGGATGGTTGATATCCTTGGAGTGATATCCTCTAATACATCAAGAAGTATCCTTACAGTATCAAGTGATGTGAAGATCGTAACTCCGTTCATGATCGCACATCTTCTGATAGATGCGCCGTCCTGATAATGAACGCCTGAGAGGATAGCTCTTGTATTAATGATGTAGCTTACGTATCCTGCTTCGATCGAACGAAGTACTTCGTCACTTCCGTCAGAAAGCTTTCCTCTGATACGTGTTCTAATGCCGTGCTCCTTAAGGAATTCACCGGTTCCGACTGTTGCTTCGATATTGAAGCCGAGCTCGTAGAAACGTCTTACAAGCGGAAGCGCCTCCTCCTTGTCCTCATCGGCAAGAGTTACCATTACCGTTCCGTATTCCTTCATCTTGATGCCGCTCGCCTGAAGAGCCTTATAGAAAGCTCTCTTAAGGCTTCTGTCATAGCCGATAGCTTCTCCGGTCGATTTCATTTCCGGTGACAGATATGCGTCCATTCCGTTAAGCTTGGCAAATGAAAATGCCGGCGCCTTTACATACCAGAATTTCTTCCTGCTTCTTGCGGCTCTTCCGTCGTCATCGCTTACCCTGCCTGCGGCGATATCATTTTTATCATGATAGCCCTGTTCCTTCAGGCTGTGTCCGAGCATAACCTTGGTTGCGATATCAACCAGACTGTAGCCTGTAGACTTTGAAAGGAAAGGTACGCTTCGTGACGCTCTCGGATTAACCTCTATGATATAAACGTCATCATTTTTATCTACGATAAACTGTATATTGAAGAGACCGACTATGCCTACTCCAAGGCCAAGTCTCTCTGTATAATCTGTGATGGTTTCCTTAACCTTATTCGAGATTGAATACGGTGGATAAACGCTGGTACTGTCTCCCGAATGTACACCGGTCCTCTCGACAAGCTCCATGATACCCGGAAGGAATACATTTTCACCGTCGCAGATCGCATCTACCTCTACCTCTTTACCGACAATGTATTTATCTACAAGTACCGGTCTGTCCTCATCAACCTCAACGGCTGTCTTAAGGTAATGGCGGAGCATTTCTTCATTTGCAACTATCTCCATGGCTCTTCCGCCAAGAACGAAGCTAGGTCTTACAAGCACCGGATAACCGATCTTCTCGGCAGCCTTTACGCCGCTCTCGATATCGGTAACCGCAACTCCCTTCGGATGAGGGATTCCGAGACCGGAGATAACATTTTCAAATGCATCCCTGTCCTCTGCCCTGAATATTGCCTCACAGCCGGTTCCGATTATCTTGACGCCTCTCTTCTCAAGCGGCTCAGCAAGGTTAACGGCTGTCTGTCCGCCGAGGGTAGTGATAACGCCCTCCGGCTTCTCAAGGTCGATGATATTCATGATATCCTCAACTGTAAGAGGCTCGAAATACAGCTTGTCAGCAATAGTGTAATCTGTTGAAACCGTCTCAGGGTTGTTATTTATAACGATAGCCTCGTAGCCCAGCTCGTGGATAGTACGTACCGCATGAACTGTTGAATAGTCAAACTCAACGCCCTGGCCGATTCTGATAGGGCCGGAACCCAGAACGATTATCTTCTTATTGTTAGAAACTATGGACTCATTTTCGTCCTCGTAGGTTGAGTAGAAATACGGTACATAGCTTTCAAACTCGCTCGCACAGGTATCGATCATCTTGTAAACAGGTCTGATACCGTACTCCTTACGGAGCAAATAGACGTCATCCTCCGTGCAGCCTGTAAGCTCAGCGATATATGAATCGGAGAAGCCCATCTTCTTGGTTGAGTACAGGGTATCTCTGTCAAGTATCTCCTTAAGAGATGAGCCGGCTTTGGCCTTCTCCTCAAGATCTCTCTCCTTCTCGACGATATTTCTGATCTTATCGAGGAAGAACATATCGATACCGGTTTTATTTACGATGACCTGAAGGTCAACTCCGAGCCAGATCAGCTGGGACAGTGCGTAGATACGGTCATCCGTACCGTCTTCAACATATTTAAGAAGCTTCTCTACAGCCTCCTTCTTGTTCTCCGGCTCCGGTTTATCTGAAAGACTCTTAACGTCAAACTTCTCAAGGTGGATATGGTTCTTGCCGTCCTCCAGAGATCTGATGGCCTTAAGAAGGCTTTCCTCTGCAGTACGTCCGATACTCATAGTCTCGCCTGTTGCCTTCATCTGTGTTGAAAGCACATTTGATGCAAGAGTGAATTTGTCAAATGGAAATCTCGGCATCTTTGTAACTACATAATCAAGTGCAGGCTCAAAGCATGCCGGAGTATTCGCAAGCTTTATCTCGTCAAGATCCATGCCTACTGCGATCTTGGCTGAAACTCTTGCGATAGGGTAGCCGCTTGCCTTTGAAGCAAGAGCGGACGATCTTGAAACTCTAGGGTTTACTTCTATTACGTAATAGTTAAATGACTGAGGATCCAGTGCAAACTGGCAGTTACAGCCACCCTTTACGCCCAGTGCCCTGATGATCCTGAGGGCGCTGTCACGAAGCATATGATACTCTTTATTCGTAAGTGTCTGGCTCGGTGCGACTACTATAGAGTCACCGGTATGTATACCGACAGGATCGAGATTTTCCATGTTGCAGACAACGAGAGCGGTATCATTTGCATCTCTCATTACCTCGTACTCGATCTCCTTGTAGCCCTTGATACTCTTCTCAACAAGAACCTGATGAACCGGTGAGAGAGCCAGTGCATTCTTCATCATTTCACTCATTTCCTCAGGGTTGTCGGCGAAGCCTCCGCCGGTTCCTCCAAGGGTAAATGCAGGTCTTAAAATGACCGGATAGCCGATTTCCTTCGCAGCCTCTAAGCCTTCCTCAACAGTGTAGGTGATCTTTGAAGGAACTACAGGCTCGCCCAGTCTCTCGCAGAGCTCCTTGAACTGCTCTCTGTCCTCTGCGCATCTGATACTTGCAGCATCAGTTCCGAGAAGCTCGATCTCGCACTCGTCGAGAACGCCCTTGTCGTAGAGCTGCATGGCAAGGTTGAGTCCGGTCTGTCCTCCGATGCCCGGAACGATAGCGTCCGGTCTCTCATAGCGGCAGATTCTCGCCATATATTCAAGTGTCAGCGGTTCCATATATACCTTATCGGCAACCATTGTATCAGTCATGATGGTAGCCGGGTTCGAATTGGCAAGGATAACCTCGTAGCCCTCCTCCTTAAGTGCAAGACAGGCCTGGGTTCCGGCATAATCAAATTCTGCTGCCTGACCTATAACGATAGGTCCGGAGCCTATAACCAGTATTTTATGTAGATCTTTTCTCTTTGGCATTTTTATCTTCCCCCGTTTTCAGAATGAATGTTACCGGTCATATTTTCGATAAATCTGTCGAAAAGATATGTACTGTCCTGAGGACCCGGTGCACTTTCCGGATGATACTGTACCGAAAATACTTTGTCAGCTTCCGAGCAGAGTCCTTCCACGGTATTATCGAGGAGGTTGATGTGTGAAACCTTAAGTCCTGTACCCGGAACCGAAGCTTCATCTACAGCATAGCTGTGATTCTGACTGGTTATCTCTATCTTTCCTGTAGAAAGATCCTTTACCGGATGATTTCCGCCTCTGTGACCGAACTTGAGCTTATAGGTCTTTGCTCCATAAGACAGAGCGATAAGCTGGTGTCCGAGGCATATTCCGAACATAGGAAGACGACCTCTGAGACTCCTTAAGGTCGCGATAACCTCAGGAACATCCTCAGGATCTCCGGGACCGTTTGAAATGAACAGTCCGTCCGGATTCATTTTCATTATCTCTTCAGGAGATGTGTTGTATGGAACTACTGTTACGTTGCAGCCGTGAGCGTTCAGCTCGCGCACGATATTCATCTTCATACCGCAGTCGATAGCCACAACATTAAAACGCGGATTGGTTGTTCTTGCATACCATCTCTTCTTACAGCTGCATCTTGAAACCGCGTCTCTTCTAAGCTGTGTTTCCTTTAATCTCTTCACAGCGCTTTCTGTATCGGTACTGATATCAGTGATCAGCACCTTTCCGGAACCATTGTCACGGATGCTTCTTACAAGCTTTCTTGTGTCTACTCCGTAAATACCGGGAACATCATAGTCCTGAAGAAGCTCAGTAAGGGTTCTTGTAAATCTGAAGTTGGAAGGGTTTTCATTTACCTCTCTTACGATAAGTCCGCCCAGATTCACCATCTTGCTCTCGAAGTCTTCGTCAGTTATACCATAATTGCCGATAAGGGGATATGACATTACTACAGCCTGATCGGTATAGGAAGGATCGGAAATGATCTCCTGATAACCGGCCATTGATGTGTTGAAGACGATCTCGCACACTGACTCTCTGTCAGCGCCAAAGCCGAAGCCCTTGTATTCGCTGCCGTCCTCCAATATCAGTTTTTTATTAAATTCAGACATATTCATCTTCCTCTTTATCTTCATTTTGATATAATCCTACCCCCTGACGAGCGCACTTTCAACAAATTTTTTAAAAATCGGATGTGGACGGTTCGGTCTTGACTTAAATTCAGGGTGGAACTGCACTCCAAGGAAGAACGGATGAGACGGAATTTCAACAGTTTCAACAAGATTTCCGTCCGGAGACATACCTGAAAGCACAAGGCCTGCCTTTGTCAGAACTTCTCTGTATTCATTATTAAATTCGTATCTGTGTCTATGTCTTTCATGAATGATCTTTTCTGAAGAGCCGGCTTTACTCTTTGATGCATCTTTCGTTTCATCAGGGAAATAACATTTTTCCATCAGGCTGCCCGGTGCCACAACACAAGGATAGCTTCCGAGACGGAGCGTACCTCCCTTGTCCACACTGTCTGACTGTCCCGGCATAAAATCAATAACCTTATTTTCTGTTGCATGTTCAAATTCGCCTGAGCATGCGTCCTTGATACCGGCTGCATTTCTTGCATATTCTATTACTGCGATCTGCATACCGAGGCAGATTCCGAAGTAAGGGATTCCATTCGTCCTTGCATATTCCGCTGCAAGTATCATTCCCTCTATACCTCTGTCGCCGAAACCTCCCGGAACGATGATACCG